>JANLFK010000006.1 GCA_024655945.1 candidate division KSB1 bacterium | reverse complement strand
ACCATGCCACCGCCCGGGGACAGAATGACGCGAAGCTCTCCCTGATCACCTCACCAAGGTGGAAAGGTTTTGCCTGGTCCCTACAGCGTAGGCGAAAATCATCCTTGACTTTGTCCGCGTGAAGTTGTATTTTTGCTACGCCAATTTTGGCTGAGCATGGGGCCGAGTCTGATGACTCTCGGCCCCTTTGTCTCACTGACCCACACAGGTGAACTTTGACGACGCTATCCTCGACACAAGCGCCTGCCTATCTAAGTCGCCTCGGCGAAGAGTTTTTGGTCATCGAGAACCCAGCCTACGTTTTCCCCGACTACGAAGTTGTGCCACTCGCGCCCAAGATCGTAGCCCCGCGGCAAGAGCTGGTGGCGATCGTGCAGGATATGGACGGCACCACCACCACCACGGAGAACCTCTGTCTCCACTCCCTGGAGACGATGGTGCGACGCATCACCGCGCGGCTGAGCAAGGAGACGTGGGCTGGCCTGGACAGGGCGAAAGACTACCCGCACATCATCGGCAATAGCACTACCAAGCACGTGGAGTATCTGGTCAAGTCCTACGGCGACGCGATTGACATGGAGGCGTTCCGCCGTGCCTACTTAGAGGCTGCCCT
This sequence comes from candidate division KSB1 bacterium, assembly GCA_024655945.1. Lineage (NCBI taxonomy): Bacteria > Pseudomonadati > Candidatus Zhuqueibacterota bacterium. Next base: position 243,812 of record JANLFK010000006.1, on the reverse strand, counting down.
GTGGACGTTGGCGGTCCGACCGGACGAAGGCCGCACTGCCGAGGTTGTCAACAATCTGCGCCACTTTGGCTGTGACCGGCTGCTTGCCGAAGAGGCCGTGCAGGCATGGCTCGCGCAAGGCCGGCAAGGCCAGGAGGTGGAATTGCCAGAGCCTGTGCAGAGGGCGATTGCTCAGGCGGCGCAAGGAGTGGCATTCGCGAGCTTCGCCGACCAGGTGCGCGCAGCCATCGATATCTACTACCAGCGCTATCACGAGATTCTGATTAAGGTGCAGCAAGGGAAGGCGGACCAGCTCCGCTCCTTGCTGCCGGATGCGACGCGCCGACTCATCGAGCCCATGCCGGGTGTTGGCGTGTTCTTGGCGGCGGTGAAAGGCTGGTTGGGCCAGGACCTGGCCCTCTTCGCCGATGAGTTGGCCCGCCACCTCGACCAGGCCCAGGCGACGGATGACCAGAGAAAGAGGCTGGCCGCCTTGGGGCGCTTGGTGGAACGCAAACCGCTCAAGGTCGCCGTGGTCACCTCTTCTATCGCTTACGAGGCGGAGATCGTCCTCGGCGAGGTGTTTCGCGTCATTCGCGAGCAGGTGCAGAGCTGGCCGCTTTCTGAGGAGCGGCGTCGCCAGCTGCAGGAGCGTTTTTCTTTGTACCGCCAGGTCTTCGACGCGGTCATCACCGCGTCCGATTCGAGCGAGATCCGGTTAAAGCCCCATCGTGATCTTTACAGCTTGGCGTTGCACCAGCTTGGCGTGGCGAAAGAGGACTTTGACAAGGTGCTCGGCTTCGAGGACAGTGAATCGGGAGTAGCCGCCATCCGGGCGGCCGGCATCGGGCTGTGTGTGGCCGTGCCGTTTGCGGACACACTCGGCCATCGGCTGGACCACGCTGCCCACATCTTGCACGGAGGGCTTCCGGAGGCGATGCTCCGACACGGTCTTTTCCTTGATGCGCGACTCCTGGCAGACGGGACGGTGCGGAAAGCTGCCGGGCAAGTGGCCTCTGGATGATCACAGGGCACCCTGATGGACAGGCCCACATGACATAACAGGGAGGAGGCGATGGCAGTGAACGCAATACTGCAGCGCGGGCGCGTTGCTGCCCTGCTTGGGCTGGCTCTCCTGGCAGGACAGGTCGCCTGGGCAGGCACCACCGGCAAGATAGCCGGGGTGGTGAAGGACGCCGAGTCTGGCGAGCCGCTGCCGCTGGCCAACGTCACGGTGAAGGGCACGTATCTCGGCGCCGCCTCTGACGACAAGGGGAGGTATCACATCCTCAGCGTGCCGCCGGGCACGTACACGTTGGTGATCACGATGATTGGCTACACACGCGTCGAGGTCACCAACGTCAAGGTGAGCATCGACCAGACCACGCGCGTGGATGTTGGCCTGCGTCAGGCGGTGCTGGACCTGGGTGCCTCCGTGGTGGTGGAGGCCGCGCGCCCCATCATCCAGAAGGATTTGACCACCAGCATCGAGGTCATCGGGGTGGACAGGTTGTACCAGGCCCCGGTGTCGCAGGTCCACGAGGCGGTCCATCTGCAGACCGGCGTTTTCTTCGACCCGATTCCGGTGGAGGGCAACCTGTCCGGCACCGGGCGTGGCGAGCCGCGTTACTCCATTCGTGGCGGCGAGCAGGACGAGGTGGTGTGGTTCATCGACGGCACGCGTTCGGCAGCCTGGTCTGAGGCGCGGGCCGATGCCGGCGGCTCCTTCACCCGCATCAATCGCGACGCGGTCAAGGAGATCCAGGTCATCACCGGCGGCTTCAACGCAGAGTACGGGCAGGCGCAGTCAGGCATCGTGAACGTGGTCACCAAGGAGGGCGACCAGTACCACTCATGGTCGCTGGATTACCAATATGGCCCGCCGCATCAGCGGCACTTTGGCACCTACCTCTACGACGGGGAGAAGAACATCGAATTCCGCCGGCATACGCTGGTGGATTCCGTCACCGGCAAAGCCTACCTGGACCCTGCCTGGTGGACGCCGGAGCGCCAGAAGCAGGTGTACGACTATCGCAATTTCGCCGACCACCAGCTGCAGCTCTCTTTTGGGGGCCCGGTGCCCGGGAAGTTCCTGCCCATAGTGGGCAACGAGCTGGCCAAGATGACCTTCTTTGCCACGGCCAGATACCAGCAGGAGGCCTATGACCTGCCCAGGCCGCGCGACACGCGCCAGCTGACCGAGTTCACCTTGAGCGGCAACTATGGCCTGCGGCCCGGCCTCAACATCAAGTTCGGCGGCCTGTACAGCCACGATGCCCATGCCACCAACGGGGAGGAGAGCTTTCCCTACTTCGCCAAGTACTACCGCGGTTACGGCACGCTCTTGGACAACTATGTGAAGCAGATGCGCCTGGGGGTGGTGCATGTGCTCAGCCCGCGCATGTTCTATGAGTTGAAATTGAGCTCTTACACGCTGGAGCAGCACGAGACGCCCAGCCCGTATCGAGTGCTGGGCGAGTCTAAGAACCCGGACATCTGGGGGTGGCACCGCTATGATGGGTTCGAGAATGAGCCCTTTCTCGCCCACCACTTCACCCCCTTGTCGCACAACGTGACCGGCGACTTGGCCGCGTTGGGCCACTTGAGCTGGCAGGTCAATGAGGCCAATCTGCTCAAGACGGGGTTCGAGTTCCACTACAACACTTACAAGGAAGAGAGTTGGGTTCTGGCGGAGTGGAGCTCCGACCTTCGCGACTGGCGGTGCCGCGGCCTCAACGAGACCTACCACCCGCTGCAACTGGCCCTGTACGTGCAGGATAAGATGGAATTCGAGAGCATGATCCTGAACGTGGGCGTCCGCTACGACCTCTACGATGGCAACCGTGATTGGTTCACCAAGGACAGCTTCGTGCTCAACCCGTCCTTAGATCCGGCGTACGATCCGTCCGCTGACCCTGACAAGGACGGCATCGACTCCTTCGGTCACAAGAAGTGGGACTTTGCCAACGTCTTGGCCAAGCCTCGCTACCGCGTGCCTGCCTTTCACTCAATCAACCCCCGTTTGGGGATCTCGTTTCCCATCACCGACCGAAGTGTGTTCCACTTCAGCTACGGGCATTTCTACCAGATGCCGCCCATCAATGCGCAGTATGAGTTCCTCTACTTCCGGCCGGTCTACGTGATCAAGGGGCAGCCCTCGGTGGACACTGACCCGGAGCGGGTCATCAACCTTACCTTGCAACCCTTGAAGCCGGAGAAGACCATTCAGTTCGAGCTGGGGTTCAAGCACCACTTTGAAAACATCGCGGTGCTCAACGTCACCGGCTTCTACAAAGATGTGTTCGACCAGGTGGAGCGGGCGCGGTTTTTGGACAAACGGATCTACGGCGTCGACCCGTACACCGGCAACGAGTCGCGCGTCTTCTACAGCAGTCGCTACAGTGGCGACTATGGCGACGCGCGCGGCTTGGAGGTGAGCCTGCGCACCCTGTTTAGCAGCCACCTGGTCTTGGACATGAACTACAGCTTCTCCAAGAGCACGCACGGGACGGCCACTCCCTGGCAGATTCACATCGACAAAGACGGCAAGGTGACTTACCAGTGGTACGTGGAGGCGAGCGATCGCCTGCCCACGGAGCGTTCCTTCAGCCGGCCGCACATCCTTCGGGCCAACCTCTTCCTCAAATACCCGGGGCGATGGCGCGTGCCGGTTGTCTACCAGCTGCTGGGTAACAGCGATTTGAGCCTTCTGTATGGCTATGTGAGCGGCCAGGCGTTCACTTACCTCGAGCCGGATGACCCGCCTGATTTGTTGGACAACCATCGCTTGCCTGCGCGGCAGAACTGGGACCTGAAGTTCAACCGCTACTTCACCATTGGGCAGCACACCCTGGCCTTTTACACGCGGGTCACCAACCTGTTCAACCAGAAGTGCATCAAGACGTGGGGGCTACCGGCGGCGTTCGATCCGCAGGCCATCGACCGCTTTGTCAAGACCGGACAACCGACTCTGGTCGACCCGGACGGTTTTGACCTCAGCTACATGATTTACTACGCGCCGCGCAGCGTGTGGGTGGGTCTCCGCTACAGCTTCCGTTAGGCGGAGGTGCTGCGACGCACAAGGCGGTGCAACGGAAGGAGAGCCCATGGAGAGAACCAAGGCTATCTGTTTCCTCACCGGTTTGGCCCTGTTCGTGCTGGCTGAAGCGGCCATGTCCCAGGTGCGGGTGCCGTTATTCAAGATTCACGACCGGGGCGACCTGTGGGAGACCATGAAGGACAACGGCCAAATTGGCGGCCTCTTTTCGCCTTTCGAGTACTATCCCAGCATGGACTGGCCGGGCGGGCCTGCCGTCCTCCCCAACAAGGACGAGCAGCGCTCCTACAGCCAGGGGGGTGGAGTCTGGATCGGCGGCAAAAAGGCAGGCGGAACGGTCTTTTTCAACGAGATGGGGCCGTTCGACTTTGTCGACCTGGGGACCTTTTACCTGATGGAGGAGGTGGAGAACTTTAACGGCTCGCGTGGCTTCAATCCCCACGAAGCCGAGGAGAAGATCACCGCCCGCTGGCGCACCAGCGATGGCATTCAGGTGACGCGCATCAGCAGGGCCTGGAGCTATCCGGCCTATGCCGACTTTATCATCATCGAATACCTCTTTGTCAATGCCTCCGGGCAGGTGCTGAGCGAGGTCTACTTTGGGTTCCCCTATCTGCTCCGGCCCAGCTATCAGGACATTCTGGTGCACGGCTTCTGGGGCGACAACCTGAACGTGGACGACGAAATGGTGGGCTATGACGCAGCGCGACGACTGCTTTATGCCTACGACTACTATCCCACGCAGGACATCAAGTGGGATTGGGGCAACTATTGGGAAAAGCGGGGCGAGCTGCGCACCACTGGCTATGCGGGCTTTGCGCCGCTCTACTGGGACCCGCCGAGCAACGGCGCGGAGCAGCCGGCGACCGTCTTTTGGGCCCAGGTCATCAACAACGCCCATCGCCTCACCATCACCAGCCGCACTGCTTCTGACCTGTACGCCATCCTCAACGGCACGGACAAGAGCCTGCAGGCTCCCGCGAACGAGCAACTCTCGCCCTTCATGTTGCAGGGCTTCGGGCCGTACGACATGGCCATCGGCGACACGGTGCGCATTGTCATGGTGGAGGCGGTGAACGGCATTGGCCTGGACCAAGCGGTGAAGGGGCTGAGCGCCCAGAATCTTCTGCCGGCCGGGCTGGACTCCTTGAAAAAGACCGTGGATCGCGCCAAGCAACTCTTCTCGCGAAACTATGTCCTGACGGCCTTACCGCCTCCGGCTCCGCAGGTCACCTACTACGTTCTCCCCTCGACGCAGGAGATCGTGCTCACCTGGCCACCCGACTTAGAGAGCTGGGTCAATCCGCTCACCGGCGCGGCAGAGATGGACATCTTCCGCATCTACCGCAGCGACCGCTCTCACATTGGCCCGTTTACCAAGGTACGCGACATTCGCATCAGTCGCAGTACCGACCGCAGCCGCTTCTTCGACGCGGAGCTGGGTCAGTGGAAGTACAAGGACAATACAGTCCAGGTCGGCGTCGGCTACTACTACGCCGTCACCTCGGTGAGCACGAAAGGCCAGGAAAGCGGAATGACCAACCGCAATACCAAGGCCCTGGTTACTGCACGGCAGCCGGCAGAAAATGCCCTGCAGGTGAGTGTCTTTCCCAATCCTTTCAGGTTGGTGTCCGGACTGCCCACCTCAGGCGAGGAGAGCTCCATTGTGTTCACCAATCTGCCGGCCAAGTGTACCATCCGCATCTACACGGTGAGCGGTGAGCTGGTGCGCACTCTGGAGCACGATAACCCCAACTCCGGCGAGCACGTGTGGGATCAGCTCAGCGATTCGCGGCAGAAGACAGCAGCCGGCATCTACCTTTACACGGTGGAGTCAGCGGTGGGCAATGCCAAAGGGACGCTGTTACTCATCAAGTGAGCCAACAGGAGAGCTGGCGATGATACGCAAGGCGCTGTTGTGCATACTTGTCTTGTCCTGGTGCTGCGCGGCGGCACAGGCGCAGTGGGACTATGGCTTCGAGTTCAGCAAGGCCGGCTCGGCAGGGGTGCAGTTCCTGAAGATTGGCGTGGGTGGCCGTGAGACCGCCATGGGCGAAGCCGCCCTGGCTACGACCAGGGGAGTGAACGCCATCTTCTGGAACCCGGCCGGGATCGCCTACGTGGAAAGGGCTGAGGCCGGGTTTTCCTATCGCAACTGGCTGCTCGACATTCGGCTGAGCGCGGCAGCGGCGGCAGTGGCCTGGGGCAAGGTCGGCGTGTTGGGCGTAAGCGTCATCCACATGGGGGTGCCGGAGTTCCAGGAGACCACGGTGCTAGCCCAGGACGGCACCGGGCGCATGGTGCAGGCGGGCGACCTTGCCGTGAGCATGGCCGTGGCGCGCCGCTTCACCAACAAGCTCTCCATGGGCGGGCAGGTGCGCTATGTGCGAGAGGAACTGGACAGGGACTCCTTTGCCAATGTGCTGGTGGATTTTGGCGCCATCTACGAGACAGGGTTCAGGCACTTGTGCCTCTCCGTGGCGGCGCAGCACTTCGGCCCGGACATCAGGTTCCTGCGCGACAAGTTCCGCATGCCGCTCATCTTCAGGATCGGCCTGGCCGACGATCTCATTCACACCGCCGCCAACCGGCTCACCTTGGCAGTGGACCTTCTCCATCCCACCGACAATCGCGAGCGCGCACACTTTGGCATGGAATACGGGCTGTTCGGCAGCTTGTTCCTGCGCGGTGGCTACCGCTCCAACTCCGACCTGGGCGCCTGGTCCTTTGGCGCCGGCCTCCGCCAGGAGTTGCTGGGCGTGGAAGGAGCCATCGACTACTCCTACGCCGACTACGGCCCCATTCTGGGCGGCGTGAGCAGCTTTACCATCAGCTTTGGTTTCTGAGAGTTGACCCTGGCACGGCACGGTGTTTCTCTGAGGAAGGGAAGACGTGGAAGGCACAGAAAAGCATTATGCGTTTCATGTCATCTCCAACACCCATTGGGATCGCGAATGGCGCTATCCGGCGCAAGAGACCCGGCTCCATCTTGTGGAGTTGATGGATTGGCTGTTGGAGCTCTTTGCCCGCTACCCGGAATACAAACACTACCATCTTGATTCCCAAACGATTCCGTTGGAAGACTACCTGGAGGTGCGGCCCGAGAAAAGGGAGGAGCTGAAAAAGTTCATCAGCGAAGGGCGCCTGCTGGTGGGGCCGTGGTACACACTGCCGGAGATGAACACGGTCAGCGGCGAGGCCATCGTACGCAACCTGATGCGGGGCCATAAGGTCGCCGGCCAGTTCGGCGCGGTCATGAAGGTCGGGTACACGCCGACCTCCTACGGCCAGCTTTCGCAAATTGCGCAGATCTACGCCGGCTTTGGCATCGACGGCATGATGTTCTATCGCGGCATCGCCCGAGACGAGTGCGCCACCGAGTACATCCTGGAGGCGCCGGACGGCACGCAGATTCTCGGACTGCGACTGAGTGCCTTGTTCAGCAGGGCCGCCTTCTGGATTCACCTGCTGCGGCCCACCATGTACGAAAATGCCTCCCACGATGGCATCTACCGCTGGTCGCTGGGCCAGATGCCCTTCCGCCGATGTGACGCGGCTGCCGGCGACCAGGATTACTGGCTGCTGAAGCCCTCGTCGCTGGAGCACTTTAACACTGCCGTGCTGGACGAAGGGATGAAGAACATCCGCGCCGATGTTGCCGCCGACGCTACCACGCCGTACCTCGTGGTGTTGGACGGCATGGACAGCGTCTTTCCCCATCCCAACACCATCAAGGTCATCGAGTACTGCAACGCCAAGCAGACGGGCGATGTGTACATCCACAGCTCTTTCCCGGCCGTCCTGGAGAAGATCAAGAAGGCGGTGGATCGCTCGCGGCTGACCGTGCTGAAGGGCGAGCGGCGCCACCCCAGCGTGGACAACTGGTTCAACAGGCTGCTGAAGGATAACATCTCCACGCGCCTCTACCAGAAGCAGATCAACGCGCGCATGCAAACGCTGTTGGAAAAGTGGGCCGAACCCTGGTCGGCGTTCGCCTTGCTGTTGGGTGAGGAGTATCCTGCGGCGCTGCTGGAGCTGGCCTGGAAACATCTGTTGACCAACCATCCCCACGACAACATCACAGGGGTGAGCGTCGACCAGGTGCACCGCGACATGCTCTACCGCTGGGACCAGGTGGGCCAAATCGGCGAGGCCCTCACCAATCGCGCCTGTGCATTTGTAGCCAAGCGCATTAACTTAGCACACGTGGCACCGGAACACACCGCCGTGGTGGTCTTCAACCCGTTGCAATTTGACCGGACGGAAATTGTGGAAGTGGAGGTGGACTTTCCGGAGGAGCCCAAGCATAAGGCGATGGCTGTGGTCGACGCCGAGACGGGCGAGCCGGTACGCTGCCAGCTTGCTGAGCGCAAGGAGTGGGGCGCGCTGGTGATGAATCCGTACGACATCCCTTCGCCGTTCTACACGCGCCGGTTCCGCTTCCTATTCGAGGCGGCGCAGGTCCCGGGCTGCGGCTACCGCACCTTCATCGTGCAGCGCAAAGAGGGGGAGCTGGTCAACTATGGCTCCATGATGGTGGCCAACGACACCATGGAGAACGAGTTCCTGCGGGTGCAGTTCCGGCCAAACGGGGTGTTTGACCTCACTCACAAGCCAAGTGGCCGCGTTTTCCGGAACTGCCATTTCTTCGAGGATGAAGCGGAAGCGGGCGACCCGTGGACGCACATCTCACCGTTGGCCAACGCAAAGGTGAGCTCCTTGGGGTGCGCCGCGCAATTGACGGTGGTGGAGGACGGCGAGCTGCAGACCACCGTGCAGGTGGACATGGTCATGCAGGTGCCGAAAGGCTTGGCGCCCGGAAAACAGCGCCGGAGCGACGAGCTGGTGGCGCTGCCCATCTCCTCGCGCATCACCTTGCGCAACGGCTGCCCGCGCCTGGACATCGTTACCACTTTTGATAACCAGGCCATGGACCACCGCTTGCGCGTCTGCTTCCCCACTGGGATTGCCGCCGCCGGCGTGGACGTGGAGACGGCCTTCGACGTGGTGACCAGGAGCATCGAGCTGCCCGACACGCGCGACTGGGTGGAGCCGATGACAGGGACTCAGCCTCACCTGTCCTTTGTTGGTATCTCCGACGGGAACGTTGGTCTGGCGCTCATCAGCCACGGGCTGGTGGAATATGAGGTGCAGGACAACGAGTGGCGCACCATGTTGCTGACGCTGATCAAGGGCGTGCGCTATCCGAAAGTGGGCCTGCCCCCGGAGCGCGTGGAGCGACTCGACCAGGTCGGCTCGCAATGCCTTGGCCGGCACACATGCGCCTATGCCCTGTATCCCCACTTTGGCAATTGGGAAGACGGCGAGGTATTCGCCCAGACGTACCGCCACTTTGCCCCGGTGAGGGCCTTCCAGTGCGGCATTTCCGCGGGCGACCTGCCGCCGCGCCTCAGCTTTTTGCGACTGCAGCCCAATGGCCTGGTGCTGAGCGCGGTGAAAAAGTGTGAGGAACGCGACTCGCTCATCGTGCGCTTCTTCAACCCGACCGAGAAAGCCGTGGAAGGACACCTGCACCTGGCGCGTCCAATCCGAAAGGCTTACCTCACGAACCTGAACGAGGAGCGCATGCGCCCTCTCCCGCTGGGCGACTCGGGCGACTTACGCCTCGAGGTGCCGCACAAGAAGATTGTCACCGTCGAGTTGGAGGTGTGAAGAGCACCTCGCCGGCCATGCGGAGCAACGACACGCACACGGCAGAGCCGAAGCCGTTGCAGGTCGCACAGGCGCGGGACTGCGGCCTTCTCTTCGTTGACAATCCCGTCAGGGTGATCGGCCAGGACTGCGCCTATTCCATACCTCTTGGCGATGGCGAAGCGCTGTGGGTGTTTGGGGACACGCTGCTGGGGACGTTTGACGAATCGGGAAGGCGACTGCTAGAGCGCATGCCGTCGAGCACCGGACTGCTCAGCGCCCCGGGCCTGCGCAGTTACTGCTATCTCACCGATGAGGGCGGGTATCCGCGGCAATTGCTCCCCTGGCTGTCAGAGGAGGACCCGGAGAGGTGCCGGATATGGCCGCTGCACGGCCTCTTTATGCATGGGCGCGTCTACCTGTTCTACGTGCGCGTGGCGTTGCTGTCAGGGCGATGCTGGCCGTACAAATTCGAGGTGGCGGGCACTGGCTTGGCGGTGGCGCGCTATCCAGAACTGGCCTTTGAGAGAGTTGTCAGGCAAGACTCAACTCTATGGTGGGCCGCGGATGAGCCATGCTACGGGGCAGCAGTGCTTTCGTTCTTTGCAGAGGGGATGGTGTACGTCTACGGAACGTGGCTGCGCGACGGTCATCACTATTGCAGCCTGGCGCGGGTGAATGCCGAACAGCTTGAGGAGCCGGAGGCTTACGAGTACTTGGTGAGCTCTGCCCCGGAATGGAGCCCCGAACGGCGGCGCGCCATCCCCATCATGGACGGCATGCCCACAGAGATGAGCGTCTCCTACAACGCACATTTGCGCTGCTACCTGGCCGTGCACTCCTGGGAGACCACAGGCAAGCTCGTGGCGCGCACGGCTCCTTGCCCCTGGGGTCCGTGGAGCCAGCCGCAACTGTTGTGGACGGCGCGCGTGCCCCTGCGCAATCCCCTGGTGTACGGGGGCCCACTCGTGTACGCGGGCAAAGAGCACCCCGAGTTAGCGCGTGAGCAGGGGAGAGTCATTTACCTGACGTTTGTGGAATTCGAGGAATACTACCCGCGGCTCATCGAGGTGACTTTGGAGTAGACGTGGCACGTGTGGTCAAATACACGGCGCTCCTCATCCTGCTCGCCGGGATGGTCTACCTGTTCAAGCCGGAGGAACCCCAGCGGCTCACCTCTTCCGGACGCGTGCGCGTGGAATTCTGGATGGCCACGGGGGCGCACGAAGAGTTCCCTGTCTCGGTGCGGCTTTTCAACGAGAGCCAGGACAGCATCGAGGTGGTGCCGGTGGCCATTCCTTGGAAGGAGAACGAAAAGAAGATCCTGACCGCCATTCTGAGTGGCAAGCCACCGGACGTCATCTCGCAGTTCAGCCCTATTGGCCGGTGGGCGGCGCGACGCGCGCTCATGCCCCTGGACGCGTTCATAACCCGCGACCGCTTCGACACCACGGTCTTTTATCCTCCCCTTTGGGCCGAGATGAAGTGGGAAGGCAAGGCCTTTGGCATCCCCTCGGCGGGCAGTTGCTATGGGCTCTTCTACAATCGCCGCCTTTTTCGCCAAGCAGGGCTGGATCCGGACCGACCGCCGCGCACCTGGGAGGAGCTCAGGCGCTATGCCGAGCGGCTGACGTTGCGCGACGAGCGGGGGCGTATCGTGCAGGCGGGCTTTATCCCCAACTACAGCGCTTTGGCGGCAGCAGTGGTCATGGCCTTTCAAAAGGGAGCCACCTTCCGCAGCGCCGACCTGTGCAGCGTGCGATTGGACGAGGCGCCGGTAGTAGAGGCGTTGCGCTGGACCGTGGACTACTACGACCACTACGGCTTGGCCGAGCTCACCGCCCTGCACCTGAGCTGCGGCATCAACGAACAGCATGGCTTCAACTCTGAGCGGGTGGCGATGATGATTTTAGACAACTCGCACGTCAACCAGATCAGGCGGTTCGCGCCACACCTGGACTACGGCATAAGCCTCATTCCCTGCGACGCAGGGGACAGGCCGGCAACGCAGGTGGGGAGCTTCTGGCTGGCCATTCCCCGTGGCGCCAAGTCAGCGGCGGCAGCATGGGAGTTTCTCAAGTTCACGGCGCGCATGGAGACGCAACTGCACGGCTTCTTAGCGGAGAAGGAGCCCTTGGTGCCCTCCAACCGTCTGGTGGCGCACCAAAAGGCCTTCCTGGAACGCATGCCGCAGATGGCGATCTTTGACAGCCTCATGTACCAGGGTTTTGGCAGCTCGCTGCTGCCCTTGGTGCACGACGTTTTCTGGCGCGAGTACTTCTTGGCAATGGAGATGGCGCTCAACCATCGCCTCTCCCCTGAGGAGGCATTGCGCCAGGCAAATCAACGCGTGCAGAAGCAGCTCGATGAGGCTGCCGAGTACGATCAGTATGTGCGCAAGAAGATGCCTTGGGAGAACTATGGCCAGGACTGAGAACAGCCGCGAGAGCTGGGCGTCGCGCCTGCGCCACAGCCAGGCGGCGCTGGCTTACCTCTTCGTCAGCCCGTGGGTCATTGGCTTCTTGGTGTTCGGCCTGTACCCGTTTGCCGCCTCCATCTACTACAGCCTGTGCCAGTACGATGTGCTGCGCGTGCCCAAGTTCATCGGCCTGCGCAACTACCGCGACCTCCTCTGTCACGACCCTTACTTCTGGAGGGCGATCTCCAACACGCTCTTCTACACAGTGTTGCGCGTGCCTCTGAACATCGCCGGTTCGTTGCTGTTGGCGGTGCTGGTCAACCAATCGGTGCGCGGTATCCGACTGTTTCGCACCGCGTACTTCTTGCCGTCGGTGGTCTCTGGGGTGGCCATTTCCGCAATCTGGATGTGGATCTTCAACCCACAGTACGGCATTCTCAACGCGCTACTGGAAATGGTCGGCATCCAGGGCCCGTCCTGGTTGGGGAGTACCACCTGGGCAAAGCCTGCCTTGGTGCTGATGAGCTTGTGGTCCATTGGCGGCGGCAGGATGCTGGTCTTTTTGGCGGCCCTGCAGGGCATCCCCACGCAGTTGTACGAGTCGGTGGCCATCGACGGCGGCGGCAAGTGGCGACAGTTCACCCATGTGACCTTGCCGCTGATCTCGCCGGTGCTCTTCTTATGGCTGATCATCGAAATCATGTTCTCGTTCCAGATTTTCACGGAAGCCTATGTCATGACCCAGGGCGGGCCGCTCAACTCCACCCTGTTCTACAACCTGTACCTGTACATCAAGGCCTTTGATGACTTTCAGATGGGCTACGCATCGGCATTGGCGTGGTTGCTGCTGTTGATGACCCTGGCCATCACTATCGTCCAGTTCCGCCTCAGCAAGAAGTGGGTGTACTATGAGGCATGAGGCACGGGGTAACTGACATGAGGCCATCGAGATTGCGCGTCCCCTGCAAAAAGGCGGTCGTCTACCTGTACTTGAGCATCCTGGCGATGGTCTTCTTGCTGCCGTTCTTCTGGATGCTCTCTACTTCGCTGAAAGGGAGTGAGCAGATTTTCACCTATCCGCCGCGCTGGATTCCCAAGCCGGTGCACTGGCAGAACTACCGCGATGTGTTGACCACTATGCCTTTTCTGCGTTATCTGTTCAACACGACGTTCATCACGGTGATGAGCATCATTGGCGTGGTGCTGTCGAGCTCCTTGGTGGCGTATGCCTTCGCCCGCCTGCGGTGGAAGGGGCGCGACTCACTTTTTCTGTTCATCATCGGCACCATGATGCTCCCCGCCCAGGTGACGATGGTTCCGGTGTTTGTGCTGTACAAGCATATCGGCTGGCTGGATAGCTTCAAGCCGCTGGTGGTGCCTCTGTTCCTCGGCGGTGGTGCATTCAACATCTTCCTGGTGCGGCAGTTCTTCCTCACCATCCCGCAGGAGCTGTCGGACGCCGCGCGCATCGACGGCTGTTCGGAGTTTCGCATCTACTGGAGCATCATCTTGCCTCTTGCCAAGCCGGCCGTGGCGACTATTGCCATTCTGGTCTTCATGATGCAGTGGAACGACTTTCTTGGGCCGTTGATCTTCTTGTCGAGCAAGTCGAAGGGGACGCTTGCACTCGGTCTGGCCATGTTGGTCGGCCAGCACACCACAGAGTACGGGATGCTGATGGCCGCCTCGGTTCTGCTTCTCATCCCGGTCGTGGTAATTTTCTTCCTGTTTCAGCGCTACTTCGTGCAAGGTCTTATGATGACCGGCATCAAGGGGTAGCCGGGATCAACACAGAGGAGGTGAAGACGCATGACCTCGCGGGAGCGGGTGTTGAAGACGTTACGCCACGAGGAACCGGACAAGGTGCCCATCGACTTTGGTGCGATGCGCTCCACCGGGATCATGGCCATTGCCTACAATCGCCTGAAGGCCTACCTCGGGCTCTCGGGCGGCTACACCCGCGTGTACGACGTGCCGCAGCAGTTGGCCGAGCCGGAACCGGCCATCCTGCAGCGCTTCCAGGTGGATGTGGTGGACCTGGCCAACACCATGGGCAGGCATCCTGAGGACTGGCTGGACTGGCCGCTGCCGGACGGAAGTCCAGGACAGGTGCACCGCAGTTGTTACCCGGTGCGGAGGAACGGCGAGTGGGTGCTAATGGACGGCGAGCGTGTTGCGGCGCGCATGCCCCAGGGGGTGCGCTACTTCGAATCGTGCAATCCCCCCCTGGCGCATGCCACTTCCAGCCGTGACATCAAGGCCTATGCCTGGCCCATGCTCACCGACGAGATGCTCCGCGTGCTCGAGGAGCAAGCAAAGTTCCTCTACCACGAAACTGACTATGCGATTATGGGCGGGTTCGGCGGGAATATCTTGGAGCTGGGACAATCGCTGCGGGGTTGGGATACCTTCATGATGGACCTGGCCGGGAACCGGGCCTTCGCAGAGGAGCTTATGGACACAATGGTGGAAGTTCACCTGAAGAACTTGGAGGCTTACCTGCAGGCGGTGGGCGACTACATCCAGCTCATTCAGATGGGCGATGACCTGGGCACGCAGAAGGGCCCGCAGCTCTCGCCGGACATGTACCGCGAGCTCATCAAGCCGCGGCACAAGGCCATCTACCAGTACGTGAAGCAGCACGCCGAGGTGCACGTGTTTCTGCACAGCTGCGGCTCTATCTACGCGCTGATCCCCGACTTGATCGACGCCGGGGTGGAGGTGCTCAACCCGGTGCAGACTTCGGCGGCCGACATGGAGCCGGCGCGCCTGAAGCGGGAGTTTGGGGAGCAGATCACCTTTTGGGGCGGGGGTGTCGATACGCAGCACCTGCTCCCGGAAGGCAGGCCTGAGGAAATTGCCGCAGCGGTGGAAGAAAGGATGCGCATCTTTGCGCCGGGAGGGGGGTACGTCTTCACCCAGGTGCACAACGTGCAGGCCAACGTGCCGCCAGAGAACGTGGTCGCCGCCTACGATGCCGCCATCATGGTGCGCGACTACCCCATCTCGCCCGCAGGCAGCGGAGGGCGCAAGTGAGCAGGAGCCTGGCCCTCACTACTACGGCGGCGCCCATGCCAGAGTTGGAGCGCCTCTTTCGGGAAGGCACCAACGGCTGGCTGGGCGGCGACTGTGCCTTCAGCACCCCGCTGCGCGAGGGGCGGATCCTGTGGCTGTTTGGGGATTCGTTCGTCAGCCCGGATCCTGCGGCGCGCTCGCGCGCCGGCTCACACATCGTGGCCAATACGATTGCCATCCAGAGCGGCCACAAGCTGCGCTTCTGGTGGAAGGAAGGCGAAGGGGGGCCAACTGCCTTTTTCTCTTCGCCTGAACTGCCAGGGCGAAGCTGGCCGTTGAGCGCCATCCGGCTGGGCGAGGCCCTGGCGGTGTTAGCAGTGCGCGTGGTCACCGTGGATCCAAATCAGGTGACCGGCTTCCGCATCGTCGGGCACGAGGTCTACTGGGTGTCCAACCCCGACGACGAGCCTCACCGCTGGCAGATGACCCTGCAGCAACTGCCCTGGTCGGAGAGGACAGGGACCTATGGCTCCTGGCTCTTGGCGCACCAGGGGTACCTGTACATCTACGGATTCTTGCGCCATTTCCGCAGTTGGTTCAAAGAGGTGTGGACACTGGTGGCGAGGATCCCCCTTGAGGATGCCCACCGGCTGCTTAAGCCTGAACGCTGGGAGTACTTAGACGGCGAGCGTGGCAGGTGGCACAAGGACCCTGCGGCCGCGCGCGCGGTGCTGAGCAAAGGGGCCACTGAGTTCTCGGTGAGCTACCTGCCAGAGCTGGGCAAATTCGTGCTCGTGGCAGCCTCATGGCAGCGTGGTAACCCCATTCAGCTCCGTGTGGCTGACACGCCCTACGGCCCTTTTTCGGACGCCGTCACGGTGTTTGTCTGCCCGGAAGCCTTGAAGAATCGCCGCTACTTCTGCTATGCCGCCAAGGCACATCCCGAGCTGGCAAGTGACAGCGCGGAGCTGGTGGTCAGCTACGCGGTCAACTCGCGGAGGTTGGAGGACTGCTTCCAGGACGAGGATGTCTACTACCCGCGTTTCCTGTGCGTCTCTGTTGGGTCGCAAGGGAGAGAAGAGGATGGCTAAGGTGCGCATCAACAACGATGTCAGCATGTACCCGATGCCGGTGGTTTTGGTAGGCGCCATGGTGGGAGGGCGCGCGAATTTTCTCACCGTGGCCTGGGTGAGCCGCGTCCACTACGATCCGCCGATGATTGGCATCGCTCTCGGCGCAGACCACTACACCAATCCGGGCATCGAAGAAAGCGGCGCATTCAGCGTCAATGTGCCGAGCGTCGAGCTGGTCGACAAGGTCGATTTTTGCGGCCTGGTCTCCGGTCGTGAGTTTGCCAAAGACTCTTTGTTTGAACTATTCTACGGGGAGATCACAGGGGCGCCCATGGTGGAGGAATGTCCACTTTGCCTTGAGTGCCGCTTGGTGAAAAAGGTGGAGCTCCCGGGCGACGTGCTCTACATTGGCGAGGTCGTGGCGAGCTATGCGGAGCGGCGTTGTGTGAAGCGCGGCAGACTGAACGTGCGCGAAATTAAGCCGTTTGCTCTTACCATGCCCGACAATCGTTACTGGACCTTGGGACAGCCAGTGGCGAAGGCCTGGCAAGTGGGCAAGCGGCTTAAGAAGAAGTGAGCAAGACTGCACCGGAGGAAGACATGGCGAAGAGGGTGACGCCGTTTCTCATGTTCGAGGGTCGGGCCGAGGAGGCGATGCAGTTTTACACCGGGCTTTTCCCGAAGTCGCGTATCACGCTCCTCGAGCGATACGGCCGCGGTGAGGGAGGCCCTGAGGGCACCGTGAAGCTGGCGGAGTTCACCTTGCAAGGCCAACGCTTCCTGTGCATCGACTCGCCCATCAAGCACGAGTTTGGCTTTACCCCTGCGTTCTCCCTGTTTGTTGAGTGTGAGGATGAACAGCAATTGCAGCAGTACTTCGATGCCCTGTCTGCTGGCGGCGCCGTGCTCATGCCTCTGGACAACTATGACTTCAGCCGCAAGTTTGCCTGGGTGAAGGACCGGTTTGGGGTGTCCTGGCAGCTCAACCTCTGGTGAGAAACCGGGTGGCGCCGGTTCCCTCTGCCCACCCGGGAGGAAGAGGCAGGCAACGGGTGTCTGCATTTGCGGGTTTGGTTTGTGGGACAGCCAAGGAAGGATTGAAGATGCGACGCTACAAGAAGCTGAGCTACAATGGAGCTGGGGAGATGATGTTTGGGCGGGCGCTGCATCCGCTGCGCTGTGGCTTCGACTTGGTCATAGGAGCGGGAGAGGTGTTCCCGGAGGTCAATTACACACTGCCGCCTATGGAGGTGTCGCCAGACAAACTTCCGGCAATTCTGGAGCAGTACCGCGAGATGGTGACCAGCGTCCTTTCGCGGGCCCAGATTCTTGGGGCCCCGGGCGTGGTGCTCGAGTTCGAGCATGCTCCCCAGATGACCGGCCAGGTGGAGATTGGCGTGGCGATCACCCAGCAGACCCGAGAGC
Organism: candidate division KSB1 bacterium; assembly: GCA_024655945.1. NCBI lineage: Bacteria > Pseudomonadati > Candidatus Zhuqueibacterota bacterium. Next base: position 226,192 of record JANLFK010000006.1, on the reverse strand, counting down.
TGATGGAAGAGTTCTACCGCACGCACGGCCTTCGTTCGGCCCTGCGCGCGACGGTGTGCGACATCCGCGATGAGCTCCGCCCGCCGCGCATGCGCAGCGGGCAGGCAACAGAGACCATGCTGCGCTCTTTTGCGGACAACGCTCGGGCTGGGGCGCACATGCTGTCCATTGAATCGACAGGGGGCAAGGAGGTGCACGACCGCGCCCTGCTGGAAGGGGACGTGGTCGGGATTCTCTTCGCCCTCGGCGTGTTGGCACCGCGGGACATGCACTTCTTGTGGGGCGAGATTGTCCGCATCGCCGGAGAGACAGGCACCATCCCGGCGGGAGATACAGCATGCGGCTTTGCCAACACGGCGATGGTCCTGGCCGACCGCCACTATCTGCCGGCGGTACTGGCCGCGGTAGTGCGTGCCATGTCGGCGGTGCGCTCGCTGGTGGCGTTCGAGCAGGGTGCGGTAGGGCCGTCCAAAGACTGTGCCTACGAGGGGCCAGTGATGAAAGCCATCACGGGGCTGCCCATCTCCATGGAAGGGAAGAGCTCGGCCTGTGCTCACTTTAGCCACATGGGCAATGTGGCTGCGGCCGTGTGTGACCTGTGGAGCAACGAATCGGTGCAAAACGTCAGGCTGCTTTCCGGGTCTGCCCCGGAGGTGTTCACGGAGGTGCTCCTCTACGACTGCCGTCTTTTCAACCAGGCGCTGGCGGCCAAGCAGGAGAAGGTGCTGCAGAGGCTGCTGGTCGACTCGGATGTAGGCCGCAGCGTGCACGCGCTGATGGTGGCGCCAGAGAGCGCGGTGGCTATTGCCCGCGCGATTGTTGCTGAGGATGGCGACTTTCAGAGGACGCGGCAGGCCGGGCTGGCCGGGTGCGCCGTCATCCGCGAAGCACTAAGCAGCGGCGCCCTGCAACTTGTGCCCCGCGAGCTTGATTGGCTGAGCAGAATCGAAGATGAGCTGGCTGCCTGTGATAGCGAAGACAAGGCGACGGAACACGGGTTCGCGACCTATGGAGAGCTTTTTGCCGGGGAGGAATATGGCCTTCCTGCGTAGCATGCCTCGCCGGCGCCTCTGTGCTGCCCTCACCTTGTCGGCCGGGCTCGCCCTGCTGAGCTCCTGCTTGGAGATCGACCAGGTCCACCAGCCGCGCGTGGCGGCCCCCGGTGACACGCTGACCGTGACTTTGGATATTCACAGCCAAGGGACGGACCCCAATCCCCACGCCGTCTTTGTCACGGTCTTGGTGCCCAATGATTGGCAGCCCATCGGCGCTTCCTACCAGAGCCAGAAGTACGGGAGTGGCGAGTTCCTCCTCAGCCAGTACTGGGCAGACTCGTGTGAGGTTGTGCACCCCAGTGGGCCTGACTACAAGTGGGTCGGCTTCTTGACAGCGCGCGGCTTCTTGGCCAACGAGGAACGCATCGACGCCACGGTAACGTGCAGGCTGAAGGTAGGCGCAAAGACCGGCGGCTATCAACTGGCATACACTCTTGGCGAGGACGCGCTGGGTTACGACACCAGCTGGGGGGACGTGTACGATGTGGTATTCGGCGTACCCATCGACGTGGTCACCCACCTGGAGGTTCCGCAGGATTACCCCACCGTCCAGGCGGCGGTCCAAGCGGCAGAGCCAGGTGTGGTGGTGCTGGTGCACAGCGGCGTGTACGTGGAGCACGTGCACCTGCAGCCGGGTGTGACGCTGCAGGGCGACGGAGTAGGAAAGACCGTGCTGCTGGCTGCCGACCCTGCCCCGACGGTGCGCGGCGCACAGGGCGCAAGCATCTCCGCGCTGACCATTGTCAACAACGCCACAGGTGGCACTGTCGTGCAGGCAGCAAGCGCCAACCACATGTGCGTGAGCAACGTGGAGGTGGTCATCCCTGCCCAGGGCATAGGGGTAGTGGGCGATTTCGCGACCGGCCTCAGCAATGAGGGTGTCATCTTGCGCGCGACAGGCGGCCGTGCCACAGGTGTTAGGGCGCAAGGAGCGGAGCTTACCATTTCTGGTAGCCGCGTGGAGAACGTGCTCCTGGGCATTGCGTTGACCGAGAGTCGGGGCAACATTGCTCGCAATCTGTTCGTCGGCTGCGACTCGGCTGCGGTTCTCATGGCCGGCTGTCCGACGACGACCGTGATGAACAACACCGTGGACAGTTGCGGCCACGGGATTGTGGCCCTGGCTTCTGCGGCGACGGCGTTCAACAACATCATCGTCAGAAGTCGTGGCTATGGCGTCTGGACGACAGGCGAGCTCAGTTGTCGTTACAACGACCTTTGGCAAAACGTCGCCGGCGACTACTTCGGCTGTGCGCCTGGTCAGGGCGCCATTGCAGCAGACCCGCGCTTCGTCGGGGGTAGCCCATTCGACTACCATCTCGCAGCAGACTCGCCGTGCATCGACGCCGGTGACCCTGCAGGGCCGCGCGACCCGGATGGCACGGTGGCCGACCTCGGCGCCTTCCCCTTCCAGCAGCCGGGCATCGCCTCGAGCATCAACTACGTCTACCTCATCCACTTTACCCATCTGGACATTGGCTTCACCGATCCGCAGGATATGGTTGCCACGCAGTATAAGGCCATTATCGACCGCGCCATCCAGTTTGCCGAGACGATACCGGAGTACAAATGGACCATCGAGAGCGTCTGGCAGTTGGAGCAGTGGTTGGCGCAGAGCAGCCCAGCGGACGTGGCACGCCTGCAGCGGTTGGTGGAGGCAGGCAAGATGCACCTCTGTGCCGGCTATGCAAACATGCACACCGCCGTGCTGGGCAGCGAGGAGATCAACCGCTTTCTTTATCCCGCTGAGGCGTACCGGCAGCGGTTCGGTTTCCAGGCCAACACCCTCTTGCAGAACGACGTGCCGGGGTTTTCCTGGTGGATGCCCACCGTGCTGGCCAACGCGGGTGTCCGCTACTTTGCCGCCGGCGTCAACCAGAGCTTCGGCGGCAGCGCGCAGATCCCGCGGCAGCACAACCCCTTCTACTGGCAGGGCCCTGACGGCCAGAAGGTCCTCACCTGGATCAGCCGCGGAAGCTACATGGAGTGGCTGTCCACCTACAGCATGGGCAACGTGAGCACTTTCTACCAGGCCCTGCAGAATGAGCTGCAGGCATACCAGGCGGCCGGCTATCCCTACGATGCAATTCTGATCATGGTGGGCAGCTTGGAAAACACCTACCCGACGACGCTCATCACCAGCATGGCGCAGGCCTGGAACCAGCGCTATGCCAATCCGAAACTCATTGTGGCCGGCCCGGATGAGTTCTTCGCCCACTTGGAGGAAAAGTACGGGCAGCAGTTTGCGACCTATCGGGGTGACTGGGCAGGAGGATGGGACCTGGTCTCGCTCAACGCGCCACAAAGCATGGGCATGAATCGCCAGGCGCACGACTTGGCCATGGCTGCCGAGGAGGTGGCCGCCATCAACGAGCTGCTGGGAATTGCTCGCGCACCTCGCGAGGCGCTGGACATGGTGTATGCCAACATGCTGCAGTTCGACGAACACAGCGGCGGTGGGGCGCCGTGGCCAGAGCTCATGACACCCCAAGAGGCTCAGCGTCAGAGCGAGATTGCCGTAGGCTTTGCTCGCGCTGCCCTCACTGGCGCGCAGTCGCAAGTGCAGCAAGGCCTGCAGCTCATAGCCACCCAAGTTGTTAGCCCTGAGCCGGGAATCCTGGTCTTTAACCCGCTCAGCTGGGAACGGAGCGACGTGGTGCGCGTAGAATTGGACGCTACCTGGCACTCCCACCCGCTGCGCGTGGAAGATGCACTGACCGGCCGCATCCTTCCCCACCAATGGTTGGAGCAGGAGCTCCTCTTTCTGGCCGAGCACGTGCCGCCTCTGGGCTATCGCTTGTTCTTCCTGCGTGACAGCAGCAAGAGCGCTAACGCACCCGGCGCGGTTCTTCGTTCGTCCTCCCACGCAGAGGTGGAAAATGAGTTCTTCCGGGTGCGCGTGGACCCAAGCGACGGACGCGTCGTGAGTCTGTTTGACAAGCGCCGTGGCCGGGAACTGGTGAACGCAGCCAGCCCCTTCCCGTTCAACGGTTGGCTGAAGGCCGTGGGCAACGGCCAGGTGATGCCGCTGGGGAGCGCCCGGGTGGACACCGCGGTGCGCGGTCCTGTGGCCCGCGCCCTGGTCATCGAACGGAGCGGCACGCCCTTCGTGCGGAGCGAGATCTGGCTCTACCAGGGCCTGCCTCGTGTGGAAGTCGTCAACCTCATGGATCGGCGCCTCATGGAGTGGGTACCCAATAGCGTGGGCTCGGAGCAGTACGCGTACGTGTTCCCTTTTGCCATGCAGAACTTTAGCACCTACTTGGAGGGGCCGCATGGCTTCTGGAACCCGACCAGCGATCACCTTCCGGGTGCGCCACGGGGCTGCTTTGCCATCCAGCACGGCGGGTGCGTGACCGACGGCAGCTATCGCATTGCCTGGGCCTTGCGCGAGACCTTCGCCGTAGAGTTTGAGCGTTTCCACGGCGTGGAGGCCTCCTTTAACCCGAGCGAAGCCACCTTGCTCTGCCGGTTTATCAAGAAGGAGGATGAGGGGAGATTCGCAGGGGGCAGCGTCGGCCCCATCGATGCGGAGCCAGGAACCAGCCCGCTGATAGTGTCGGCCTTCGCGTTTGCTGCGGATAGCGGGGGCTTCGACCCGGTGGCAGTGGCCCAATTCGCCTGGGGCTTCGGCACGCCGCTGTTCGGCTGCCAGGTGCTGCGCAACGACAACGGGCTTCTCTCTGCGGCTGCGGCCAGCTTTCTCTGGTGCGACCAGCCGCAGGTCATGGTGGTGAACCTCAAGCAGGCCCATTGGGGCGGCGGGACGATTATCCGCCTCATGGAGCTCAGCGGGCAGCCGGCCGAGATCACCCTGGGCTCCGAGGTCTTTCGCCTCCCCTCGGCGGTGGTTACCGACGGTGTGGAGCATGACCGCACGGCGGCTGCGCTGCATTCCAGGGGCGTGCGCATCTCCGTCGGCCCGCGCGCGATTGTGACGGTGCGCCTTAACGACGTCTCTTCGAGCGCAGCTCCCCAGGAAGAGGAGGATGCGTGGGGGCAGTGGGGGTTAGAGCAAAACTATCCCAACCCCTTTAACCCGGAGACCACCATCTCCTACCGGGTGCCTGAGCAGACGCGGGTGGTCATCGTCCTGTTCAACAGCAAGGGACAAATGGTGCGTACCTTAGTGGACGCCACCGTACCTCCTGGCCGGCATGCGGTGCACTGGCGGGGCGACGATGCCGACGGCAAACCCGTGGCAAGTGGTCTGTACTTCGTGCGCATGACTGCCGGGGACCAGGTGCGGCGAAGAAAGCTGATCCTTCTCAAATAAACAGACGGAGCGGTGCATGGGAAAAGAGCTTATTCTGAACGCCATACGCGGGCAAAAGACAGAACGCACCCCTTGGCTCCCGTTCGTGGGCTGCCATGGAGGTGCGCTCATTGGCAGAGACGCGATGACTTACTTGCAATCGGCCGGCCTCATCGTGCAGGGGGTGACCGAGGCCATCCGCCAGTATCAGCCCGATGGTGTGCCGGTGACGTTTGACCTGCAGGTGGAGGCCGAGGCTTTGGGGTGCGAGCTGCAGTGGGCAAAGGAGAACCCCCCTGCGGTGCTCAGCCATGTGCTGGAGCAGAAGGGCTTGTCGGAGCTCAAGGTGCCCGATGAGCGCGCAGGGCGCATCCCCATAGTGTTGGAGGCCACGCGCCGCCTTGCGCGGGCCGGGCACGACGTGGCGCTGTTCGGTCTGGTCACCGGGCCGTTTACCCTCGCCCTTCACCTCAAGGGGACGGCCGTTTTCATGGAGATGTACGACCGCCCGGAGGCGGTGAAGGAGCTCATGCAGTTCACCACGGCAGTGGCGATGCACATGGCAGAACTGTACGCCGCGGCCGGCTGCGACGTGGTTGCCTTGGTGGACCCGATGACCAGCCAGATTTCGCCGGACACCTTCCGCGCCTTTGTCTCGCCCTGCGCACGGGAGGTCTTTGACCGCATTCGCGCCCTGGGGTTGCTCTCGTCCTTCTTTGTGTGCGGCCATGCGCAGAAGAATGGCGAGGCCATGTGCCAGACCGGCCCGGACAACATCTGCGTGGACGAGAACATCCCCCTGGACTTTGTCAAAAGGACCTGCCAGCAGTACGGCGTCTCTTTTGGCGGGAACATGCCGCTGACCACCGTGCTCCTGATGGGCAGCGAAGACGATGCCCGGCGCAGCGCGCTGCAGTGCATGGACATCGGGGGCGATACGGGCTACATTCTCGCCCCGGGCTGCGATCTGCCTTACGGCACGCCACCGGCAAACCTCAAGGCGGTCGCAGAGGTGGTGCACGACGAATACAAGCGGCAGGTGGCGCGGGAGCTCTTGGCCAAGGCGGCCGAGGTGACGCCCTCCATCAACTTGGCCGACTATGGCCGCACCGACCGGGTCATCGTGGACATCATCACTTTGGATTCGGAGGCATGCGCGCCCTGTCAATACATGGTCGAGGCGGTGAAAGCCGTAGCGCCGCATTTTGGTGACCTGGTCATCTGGCGCGAACACAAAATCAAGCAGCGGGAGTCGGTGGAGTTCATGACGGGCCTCATGGTGCGCAATGTGCCCACCATCTGCATCGACGGCCAGATCAAGTTCGTCAGCATCATCCCCTCCCAGGAGGAGCTGACCCGCGCCATCCAGGAACGCATCAACGAGAAGCTGCATTTGAAGCTGCGCGAGAGGCGTGGGCGGCTGCTGGTCCTGGGCGGGGGATGCGAACGCTGCGAGCAGACATGGGCCCATGTGCAGCAGGCCCTCCGGGAGCTCGGCTCCACAGTTGAGGTGGAGCGCATCACCGACGACGAAACGATCTACTCTTACGGCGTCTCGGCAACGCCAGCCATCGTCACCGTCAAAGAGCAGGTGCGGGCCGCCGGACGGGTGCCTTCTGTGGAAGTCATCAAAGAGTGGCTCAAGGAGCTGCAGTGATACCGACCATTTTGCTCACCGGCTTTCTGGGCGCGGGTAAAACGACTTTGCTCAACCGCCTGGTCGAGCACTATGCGGGCCGGCGGCTGGTGCTCCTGGTCAACGAGTTCGGTGCCATCGGCATCGACGGGCGGCTGCTGCGCCAGGGCGACTATGAGCTGGTGGAGCTGAACAGGGGCAGCCTTTTCTGCATATGCGTGCGCACCGACTTTATTGCTGAGGTGGAAAGGATCGCGCACCAGCTGCGCCCAGACCTCTTGCTCATCGAAGCCACTGGCCTTGCCGACACCACTGAGATGGAGAAGATGTTCGCCCTGCCCACATTGCGCAGTGCCGTGGAGCTTGTCGCCTGCGTCTGTCTGGTGGACTGCCAGACCTTCCTGAAGCTCAAGGATGTGCTTAGAGCGCCCGTGTCCCAGGTGCAGAGCGCCGATTTGATCCTGGTGAACAAGTGCGACCTGGTGAGCGCGGAGCAGGTGGAGCAGGTGGTGGCCGCGGTGCGCCAGCTGGCCCCTGGCGCGCAGGTTCTGCGCACGCAGTTTGCCGAGTTTCCTCTAAATGTGCTGGACAATATTCGCAGACCGCAATCGCCTGCCAGTGGCCCTCCGGGGGAAGGACGTCCCGACCGAGTCTTTTCATACACCTTGCAAGCGGAGGGGGAGTTTGATCGGGGTGGCTGGCAGCGCTTCGTAGCCTCGCTTGGTCCTGGTCTCATGCGGATGAAGGGGTTCATCTCTTTGGATGGCCAACGAACCTACGTGGACGCAACGATGACGAACATGTCCATGATGGCCACCGGAGCGGCAGATGGCCGGAATGAGCTCGTGGTCATCGGCCAGGGGCTGCACAGGGCGCAGGTTGAGTCTTCTTTTCTTGGCGAACTGCGCCACAGGTGAATGTGGCGCACAGGTGGGCTTTGGTTGCACGGTCAGACCAACACGGAGGCAGATGTGACGTCGAAGGAGCGAGTGCTGAAAGCCTTGCGGCATGAGGAACCCGACCGCATACCCAAATTCGAGCTGTGTGTCAACTCGCCGGTGGGGAGCAAAGTGCTGGGCCGCGACGCCTTGGTGGGCACCGGCGGCTACGTGATGGGCAAGCTACGCAACGACATGATCCTCGCCGGCAAGAGGCGCGAGTTCTACCAGCGGTTCATCGAAGACACCATCGAGCTCTACCGCAGGCTCGGCTACGACATCCTGGTCATCGATCCCTACGAGAGCGAACACGATATCAAGCCGAAAAAGGTGGGCGAGAACGAGTGGCGCTATGAAATCGGCGGCGGCCACTGGGCCCTGATGCGCTACTTGCCAGAGGAGGACCTCTACTACGAGGTCGATTGCAGCCTGCGCCAGCAAGGTATGGACGGCTTCCGCGCCATGGTCAGGGAGATGGAAAAGCGGGGGCCCAATCCTGTGACGCCCGACGACACGATGTTCGAAGCCTTGGACTATGCCATTGCGAACGCCCCTGACATGTTTGTGCTCGGCCACTACGACGTGATGCTGCCCACCTTCTCTTCGTGGCTGCCGATATTCTTAGAGGCCATGGTCACCGATCCCGGCCTGGTGAAAGCGTACCTGGACATCGTCAACGAGAACACCTTCCCGCTCCTCATTGCACAGCTGGAACGGGGCGTGGACGGCATCGATGGGCGCATGGACTTTTGCGGGAAAAACGGGCCGATGTTTTCTCCGCGCCACTTCAAGCAGTTTGTCAAACCCCATTTGCAGAAGATCACGGCTACCTGCCACCGGTACGGCAAGCCGTTCATCAAACACCTGGACGGCAATTTCAAACCCATCGAGCGGCAGGTCATGGTAGAGTGCGGGTTCGACGGCATCCACTCTATTGAGCCAGTGGCCGGCATGGACATTGGTGAGCTCAAGCAGAAGTACGGCCAGCAGGTCACGCTGTGCGGCAATGTGGACTGTGCTGAGCTGCTTTCCTACGGCACACCCGCCCAGGTCAAAGAGGCAACCCGCCAGGTTATCCGGGTGGCGGCGCCGGGCGGTGGCTTCATCCTCGCCTCGTCCAATTGCATCCACAGCCAGGTTCCGGTCGAGAACCTGATGGCCATGCTCGAGGCTGCTGAAGAATACGGCACCTATCCCATCACGGTGTGAGGGCTGCGCAAAGTGAACCTGACCTGGCTGACATCTGCAGCGCTTTTCGGTGCCTTAGCTTGCGCTGCCCAAATGGCAAGATCTGACGCTCCTGGCCTGCACGGCGACTTGTTCTGGGATGATTTCTCTCGCCCCTCGGACAAGTGGCAGGACATGCGCGTGTGGGGATTTGGCGCCTGGCAGGTGAAGGACGGCACCTTCGTCTCCCTGGACGACAAGACCCCTGAGCAGACCATCTACGCGGCAGCACCTCGCTTTGCCCAGGCCCTGGTGAATCGCGACTACAGCGTGGTCTTCCACTATCGGCCGGTGGCAGGTGCCTACTATCTCTTCAGCCTCAACGTGCGCCAGCACGGCTGGGACTGCTACAAGTTCGAGGTGGACGGCAGTGGCGTGGTGCGCATCGCCAAGGCGAAGATAGGGCAAATGCCTGAGGTGCTTGCTGCCTCGTCCCCCGGGGCAGCGAAGTTCGGTCAGTGGCAGTGGGTGAGGTTCGACGTGCGGGGGGACAGGCCTCTCCTGTTGCGCGCCAAGCTATGGCAAGGGGCCCACAAGGACGAGCCGCCACTGTACGATGTGGTGGCGAGGGATGAAGTGCCGCTGCCGCCTGCGCAGCTCAGCCTGGCGTTGAACATGGTGCGACAAGGTGGAGCGCACACCGCAGTCGATGACTTTTGCGTGCGCGCGAGCGTGGCAGCCAGTCCAGTTTGGCGCTGGGCCAAGTTGAAGGGCGCAGGTAGGGCGCACCGGCACTTTGCTCACGGAAGGGTGTGGGCGGCCGAACAGGGGTTGCAGGGCCTGCTGGCGCGCGGCCAGGTCTCCTGGGCCTTGTACAACAATCTCGGGCTGGTCGCCGCGGAAAAGGGCCACTTTGCCGACGCCTTGCGGTGGCTGGCAAAGGGCTACAAACTGGCGCCTGGCCAAGAGGTGGTGCGTGCCAATGTCGTCGCCGCCTGGAGCGCTCTTGCGCATGACGGGCTGCTCAAAGAGGCCCCGCCAGAGCAAGAGTCCGGGCTGATCGTAAAGACAGACCGCGCCGTGTACGCAGCTGCCGAGCCGGGACAGGTGCGGTGCTGGCTGCTCACGCCCGCGCTTGGTGGCCCTAAGTGCGATTCTCTGCGCCTGACCTTCCAGGACAGCAGCGGGCAGGTCGTTTGGAGGGCTGGCTGCCCCGTGACTTTGGGCGCGCAGCTCTTTGCCCACGCTTCGCTGGATTTTGAGCCGACCAAGATAGCAGACGGTGCTTACAGGGCTGTGCTCTCTGGTGGGGGGAAGGAGACAACAGCTCAGTTTGAAGTCGCGTGCAGTGCTTTTCGGGCGCTGCAAGAGGAGGTTGCTGCGGTCAAGCGGCGGGTCGCAGAGGGGCGACGAACCTCGGAGGTGGTGCACCAGAACGACTGGGCCAACGTGGAGGCCGCGCTCCTGCCGGTGGAGCGTGCCCTCCAGCAGGCGCATGTGCCGGGTGGGCTGCGCAGACGGCAGGCAGAGACAGCCGCAGCTCTTGCCCAGGCGGAGGCAGCACTTGCCGCCCTGCAAGCGGGGCGGAATCCGTGGCGCAACGCCACCGGCACCTTCCTGCGCGGGTACTATTCCGAGATTGACGGCAGCCTGCAGGGTTATGCTCTTCATGTGCCGGATAGCTACAGCGGAGAGAGGCCTTTTCCCCTAGTGGTCAACCTGCACGGGTACGACCCCAGCTTCGCTGACTGGCGGGACAACCCGTTTCTCCCGGGCTTCATTCCGGAAGCCACCCAAGGCGGACGCTTCATTGTGGTCAACCCTTTTGGTCGCGGCAACACCATGTATCAGGACATCGGCGAGCAGGACGTGCTGAGCGTGCTGGCCGAGGTGCAGCGCCTCTACGTCATCGATCCGGACCGCGTCTACCTGACCGGCGGCTCCATGGGCGGTGGCGGGGCTTGGTACCTGGGGCTTCGCCATCCTGACCTCTTCGCTGCCATTGCGCCGGTGATGGGCCCGACGGATTATGGCTTCTGGCTGGGGGTCGACAGCGCCTCCGCCTCCCCGCTGCAGCGCTACCTGCTGGCGAGAAACAGCCCGCTCTCTTACGCAGAAAACGCCCGCAATTTAGCGGCGAGATGCGTGCACGGCGCCAAGGACGACATCGTCCCGGTCGAGCAGAGCCGGAGGATGGCTGCCCGGTTCCGCCAACTTGGCTACCCGCTCGTCTACACCGAGTACCCCGAGGCTGCGCACGGCGGCTTCCCTGCGCAGATGGAGAAGGGCAGGTACGACTGGCTTGCGGAGCAGACCCGCCCTCGCTGGCCGCGCCAGGTCATCTACAAGACTGCCGACCTCAACCATCCCGGAGCTTACTGGGTGCGCATCGAGCGCTTTGAGCATCTGTTGGATTTCGCCACCATCGAGGCCGAGATTGCAGAACAGAACCGCATCACCGTGCGCACGCACAACGTCAGTCGCTTTCGCCTGGAGGTGCCGCGAGTGCACTGTGAGCCGGACCTGCCGATCCAGGTCGCGGTGGATGGCGACGTCTGCGACAGCGGAGAGATTCCCCCTAGGGGACTCCTCTGTTTCCGGAGGGCAGAAGACGGGCAGTGGCTGCGGTGCTCCTCGGAGGAAGGGTGTGCCGCAGGCAAGCGCCCGGGCCTTGCCGGCCCCATTTCGGATGCTTTCAACGGCGGGTTTCTTTTAGTCTATGGTACGGTCGGCAGGCGCCAGGAGAATGCGGCGGCCAAAGGGGAGGCAGAGGCCTTTGCCGAGCAGTGGCAGCGGTGGCAGCATGTCTCCTGCCGCGTAAAGGCCGACCGCCAGGTCACCGTGGAGGATATCAGGAACTTTCACCTCATCCTCATCGGCGGACCATACTGCAACTTGCTCACGGAGCGAATCCACGGCGAGTTGCCCATTCAGTTCCGGCGCAATGGCGTGCAGGTTGGTGAAAGACGCTTTTCCGGGGAAGATGTTGGAGCCGCTTTGGTCTATCCCAACCCGCTCAACCCGGGGCGGTACGTGGTTGTGCTGGCCGGGGTCAGTTGGCGCGCCGTGACCGGGCTGCTCAAGCGCATCGGCACGGAATTCGACTATGTGGTGTTCGATGCAAGGACGGTGGGACGCCACGCCCTCCAGGGCACAATGACCGTGGAGGGCACGGCGCTGCTCTGCGGCTTCTTTGACCAGGACTGGCAGCTTGACAAACAGTATCAGTGGCCAGCGGACGAGCGCGTGCGCGAGGGGATCGTGCCCCGCACCATCCCGGAGCAGACGGAGCCAGACACATGCAGAGGCGCTTTCTGCCTAAGCGACCTTGTGCCTGAAGGCGTGGAGCAATGGATTGGGGCCCCGGAGCGTGATCGCACCTTCTGGGGAACGCCGCTCCAGGGCCCGGCAGGAGCAACCAAAGGCATCGGCGTCTACCCCAATTCGCGCATTCGCTTTCGTCTTGACGGCAGATGGCGTTACTTCACGGCAAGGCTTTGCGTGGACTTGCCGCCGTCCCTGCAAACAGCGCAAGGCCGGGCGCAGCAGGAACGTGTGCAGTTTGCCATGTACGGCGACGGGGAGGAGCTGTTCGTCAGCAAGCTGATGACTGCCCGCTCTCAGCCGGTGGCGGTCCGGGTGCCCATCTTCGGCGTGCGGGAGTTGGATCTGGTGGTGGGCACTACGGCCTGGCTTCCTGGCTCGCCGTTGGGCGCAAGTTGGGTCGACGCCAAAGTGGAGGGACGATGACCGGAAAAGAACGCGTGTTGGCGGCGATAGAAAGGCGCAAAGTGGACCGCGTGCCCTGGGTTCCGTGGGTAGGGGTGCATGCCGCCTACCTCTTAGGTGTCAGCGCCCAGCGGCTTTTCACCGAGGTCGATACCCTGGTGGAAGGGGTGCTCAAGGGCTACGAGCTTTACCAGCCCGACGGCCTCCCCACGCTCTTCGACGCCCAGCTTGAGGCCGAGGCGCTGGGCTGTGCGTTGGTCTGGGCCGAAGATAACCCGCCGGCGGTGGCCAGCCATCCGCTTGAGGAGCACGACCTGGCCGAGCTGCGCTTGCCGGAGCCGGACCAGGGGCGCTACCCCCTTGCCCTTGAGGCCGCCAGGCGCCTCGTCGCCGCCTTGGGCGACAGCACCGCCGTCTTTGCGCTGATTACCGGGCCGTTCACCCTTGCCCTGCATTTGGCGGGCGTGCGCATCTTTACCGACATGATTGACAACCCCGACTATGCCAAACGTGTGCTCTCCTTTGCCAGCCAGGTGTGTGCCCGCACTGCGGCCTTCTATGCCGACACCGGCGTGCATGTCATCACTGTGGTGGATTCGCTAACGTCGCAGATTTCTGCGCAGCACTTCCGGCAGTTCGTGACGCCCTTCCACCAGCCGGCCTTGGAGGTCATCCACCGGCATGGGCGCAAGTCGGGTTTCTTCGCCTGTGGCGATGCCACGCGCAACGTCGTGGAGATGGGAAAGGTGGGTGCTCACTTCTTCGGGGTGGACGAGAACGTCGAGCTGGCCTATGCGCGTCAGGTGGCGGAGGAGCATGGCGTGGCTTTTGCCGGCAACCTGCCGCTGGCCACGGTCATGCTCTTTGGCAGCCCGGAGGACAACTATCGCGAGGCGGTGCGCTGCATGCGGGTGGCCGGCGGGCAGGGGTTTTTCCTGTGCCCGGGCTGCGATCTGCCCTTTGCTACTCCGCCGGCGAACGTGCAGGCGGTCACGCGCGCGGTGCGCGACTTTCGCCCTTGAAGGGAGCAAGCAATGGCCGCGAAGGTCTTTATCGAGATTGTCACCCTCGACTCAAGGGCATGTAGCCCCTGCTACTACATGGTGGAGGCGGTGAAGAAGATCGTACCCCTTTTCCCTGGGCAAATTGAGTGGCGGGAGACGCTGATCAAGACGCGGGAGGGGCTGGAGAGAGTGAAGAAGCTCGGGGTGAGCAAATTGCCCTCGATGCTCATCAACGGGGTGCCCGAGTTTGTGAGCGTCATCCCTCCTGAACCGGAGCTGCGGGCGGCGGTGGAAAGGCACCTGCGAGGTGGTTGAGTGCGCCTGTTCGATGGCAGGTTGTGGAAGGCAACCACCCTGTCCTATTGGCGGTCGGCTCGATGATGGTCGGCACTTGAAAATTCCCTCTTGACAACGCCCGCTTTTTTTTATATTAGAATGGCGAAATAACGGGGTTGTTTGGGGTGGGAGGTGGGGAGTAGACCGTTGTCGTTTAGGGAGGATGAAGCCAGGGACAGAGTGCGAGCTTGGTTCAAGAAGGGGTGGCTGACACTGCTTCTGCTGGTGCCGGCGGCTATGCTCCTGGCCGATGCGGAGGACAGGCAGGAGCGAGAGGTGGGGGGCGTGTGGTGCCAGGCGGTTTCGCACGTGAACGACCCGGTGTGGACTGGCAAGTTCTGGTACATGAGCGGCTGGGGCCTGTCAGAGGCTGAGACGGCAATCGCGGAGATAGGGCTTAGCTCGGAGCTGAGCATCGATTGGTTTAGGCTGAGACAGAAGGACTACAAGAAGAACGCTTCCCTGGCATATACCTATATCGCCTACAACTGGTGTCCACCCTGGCAGGAGGTGTGCTACACCAGCGAGCACAACTTCGTGGTGGACGAGCGGCACGTCTGGAAGCCACGTACCCGGGCCTGCATTGCTGTGAAGGGGCAGTGAACAATGCTCACCGGGGGCGCAAAGCGCTGGAGGGTCTGAGCGGTGAAGGCCTCAATACCACTGGGGTGGCCGACAGGTTTGCTCGTAGTCCCCGTTATGATCGGCGCTTGGTGCCTGCTCTCCTTGCCCACGACAACCCTGGAAGAGCGGTACGGTCGCTGGCAAGCAGGCGTGGGCCAAAAGGCGCTTGTGGTGGAAGGGCTGGAGGTCGTGTCCGGAGGGGGTAAGTACAGAGAGACTGACCTTGCGTGGGATAGATCCGGGCGACTGTTTGCCTCCTTTCTGGAGCGGTGCAATGGTCAGGAGCAGTCGCCGAGTTGGGCCCTTGTCTATAGGACGAGGACTCAGGGTGGCTGGTCGGATCCTTGCCGAGTGACAAGCTGTGCGTCGAACGTCGACAAGCACCGCCTTGGGGTTGCTGGAGGGGAGGTTGTGGTGCTTTGGCGGGAGGAGGCACCACAAGGCAATTTTCCTCTCAAGGCCACTGTGTGCCTTCCTTGCAGCACGCCGGTCGTCAGCACGCTTCTGGACAGCGCTGGCGGGGTTCCGTTGGCGGTAGCGTGGTCTTCGCGGGCCCTCTACGTTGCTGCATTTGAGGATAGGTTGGGCTACAACTGGGGTTTCCGCATCTTCAGGAAGGAGGAGGGAGGCCCGTTTGTCTCCCTCCCCTTCCGGTGGGCCTGGTACTGGGAGGACACGGGCGGCATGGCCTGCGAGGGGAAGCAGACCGTGCACCTGCCTGGTCAGACGGGGACGAGCCTTGGCTATCTGGTCTCCAGTGATGAAGGTCGCACCTGGGTCATGCAGAAGGTGCCGGAGTTCCGTCCGCGAGTGTACAAGCCGAAAGTGGCCCTGCTGGGCAGTCTGCGGGTCCTGGTGTGGCTGGAGAGTTCCAGGCATCCGCTCTTTGCCGATTGTTTGGTCGCCGCCACCAGCAAGGACGGGAGCACATGGGGTCCTACGGTCACGCTTGCTACCGCGCAACCGTCGGAGATAATCCTGGAGCCAGAGGTGGTCACTGGGAGCCGTTCTTTTCTGCTGGTGTTTTGGCACGAAGGGAACTTCTTCCAGCAAGGCGGAATGAGGTGCCAGTATAGCGTATTTGACGGCCACTCGTGGTCTGACCCATTCGTTTTTGCCCCGGATAGTGCATGGGACATCTCGACTCCTCGAGGCAGGATCGACCCGGTCAGCGACGTGGTGCACCTGTCATATTCGGCGGTGTATCCCTCAGGGCGAGAGGTGGTCTGGTATGCAACTGCTCGCTGGGCGACCACCTCGGTGGAGCCGGATCGTCGCTCGTCGCTGCCTCATTCGCTGGCGTTAGGCTTTGCCTACCCGAACCCGTTCAATGCAGGCCTGACCGTGTCGCTGCAAGTGCCGGCAGAGACGGAAGCAACCCTGGAGGTGTTCGACCTGGCAGGGCGACGGGTGGCAGTGGCGTGGCAAGGAAGGGGCTCAGGCGACTGGACCGAGGTGCGCTGGGATGGGCGCACTGCAGAAGGGGTGGCTGCTCCCAGTGGCCTCTACCTGTTGCGCTTGAGCACAGAGACGTCTGCAGTGAGGCAAAAGGTGGTGAGGTTGCAGTAGCAGCGACCTGACCCAAACAGTACCTGCGCCGGGGCAAGGCCCACGTAGCCAGTGTGTCCGCGCCAGCCCAAGGCTAGGGCTGGGCAAATGAGCCCAGTTCCGTGTGCGGGCGCCTCGCCCGACTCAACCTGTTCTTACCCGTCAAAGCGCAAGAGCCTGGGGCGGGAGGGAGGCAGTAGTGTCCCGAGCCTCACCCGGCCCGCAAGCCAGCACACTCTTGTTTGCCGTCCGCAACCTTAGAGCGCTGCGGTACTCATAACAAACGCAAGGGTCCATCCGGAGAAAAAGAGATGACTATCGGCAGGCTGTTCTTCAAGTACCGCAGCTACACCCCGCTGCCGCTGCTTGTGGTGGCGTTGGTCTTGGCAAAGCCCTCGCTGGCCAGTGTGCTGCTCGGGCTTGCTGTGGCGCTGGTCGGGGAGAGCCTGGGGCTATGGGGTGTCCTCTATGCAGGCAGCGCCACCCGCACCACCGGCCGCGTGGGGGCAGATCGCCTGGTGACCGACGGCCCCTATGCCCATGTGCGCAATCCGCTGTACATCGGCAACTTCTTTCTCAGCCTCGGCGTCCTCATCATGAGCTGGGCGTGGATGCCGTGGCTGCTCTTGGTGCTGCTGGCGTTCTTTGCGGTGCAGTACGGCACGATTGTGCATGAAGAGGAGCGTTTCTTAGCGGAGCGTTTCGGCAGCACGTACGCCGAGTACTGCCGCCGTGTGCCCCGGCTGCGTGGCTTTTCCAACACCGAGCCTTCACACCCGGTGCTACGCAAGGCGCTGCGTTCGGAGCGGAACTCCCTCCGCGCCCTGCTCATTGTTACCCTGCTCATCCTGGCCCGCTGGCTGCTGCTGTGAGGGGGCGTGGGGCCGCGCCCGGCGTCTCCGCATCCTTCCTGCCGCGAGGGCGCAGCGCTGCAAAACGGGGGCCTGCAGGGGTCAAAGCTGGCGAGAGTCGGCGGCCCTTTGTGGTCTTTCCTTCCTGCGCAGGAGCCGCGCACCAACAGCATAGAGGCCCAAGCCTGCCAGACCCGCGGCCCAGACGAGGAGGAGTTTGGTCAAGAAGACGACCACGGGAGGCCACACGGCGGGCGCTCCCCTTCCCACGAGGTGGGAAGACCAGGACAAGAACTGCGCGGCCACTCCGTCGCTCATCACCTGCCCGAGGGTGAGCACCGCGGCAATGAACGCGAGCAGCAGGTTGTGCCGGGCACTGCGGCGCTCCTCGGCCTGCTGGAAACGGGCCCGTTCGATTTCGGTCTGGACCTGGAGCGCTGACAGCGCCATTTGTGCCTGGCGGACACGGGCTTCATAAAAGCCTGCGTCCGCATCTAATTGGGCCAGCGCCCGTTCGGCTGAGGCTAACCATGCGGCCAGAGGACCATCCTTGGGCAGGCTGTACCGGGCGTAGCATTCCCGCAGGTTGAGCAGGTTGACGCGCACCCCCTGGGCAAGGGCATCGAAGGTGGCCAGCTCCCCGGCGAAGTCACGGTAAGCGCCGGCCAGGTCCTTCAGCCGCGTGTCCAGCGCTTCCACGTCCCTGGACGGCAGGTCTCCGGCTACGACCTTTGCCTGGGTCATCTCCCTTTCCGCCAGCACGTGGTGCAACGCCTCTTCGTATCCCCGCTCGTATTGATGGAGGACCTTGTAGAACGATAACCCCAGCCACGGAAGCACCTCGTTGAGAAAGGTTGCAGCGCGCCGCTCAGCCTCGTCGTCGTCCTGGTAGAAGAAGGCTATCTGGTCGGCAACGCCCGGGCGGTAGCCAAATCAGTGACACGCCCGGCGAGGCAGCGAAGGTGTCCGACGAAGAGACTGGGATCCTCAGGCGGTTGCCATGCTGCCGTGGAGAGCTCTGCTCGCGCCTCCACGTCTGCCTCACCTTTGCTGCCATAGGCAAGCTGCATGACCAGGCTGTCGACGTTCACCAGGCGTACCTCAGCGAACGCCGCACAACGACCATCGTGTGCTTGTACCCAGTCGGTGCGCTGCCCTGGCGGTGGGTAGAGCCGCAGGATCCGGTGCCGGGAGGGCCCTGTGGGCCAGGCGAGGAAGCTCTCCCCGTTGGGTAACTCCTTGTCGAGCCAGCGATACAGGTGCCGCACGGCGCTGCAGATGGTTTCCTCCAACCCAGGCCGGCTCCGCTTGTTTCTGGCGGCCGGAGGGTTCCTCCAGTTGCGTGCAGAAGAACACGTACTGGTAGAGGGAGGCTTCCCGCAGCATGGCCTTCACTTCTTGCGTCTGGCTTCTTGCTCGTCGGCCACGCGGTCGGGCTCGGCACACAGGCGCTGAGCGAGCACGGCCGCGTCCTGCTGCCTGTGCGCCAGCGGCGGCAGCGTGTCGGGTGTGGGCCCTTGTGCGCGTGGGGCAAGCGCGCCGCCGGGCAGAGGGAGCACCCGGCGTGTTGCCGGAAACTCTATTAGCGCGCGTTTCAGCAGGTAGAGCGCTTCCAGCCACTGGTCTGGGTCGTCTTTGCCGTGGGCAAAGTGCGGGGCGGCCTCGGCCAGGAGCTCGGTGAAGCGGGCCCATTGCTGTGGGCCCAGCTCTCGCCGGATGTCCGGCAGACGCTCCTCCAAGGTCTTGATCAGGTCGATGTCGTCGGTCATCCCGGGTCCTCCAAGCAACGGTAGGGTCGGTTCAGGCCCCGTACACTGCAAATGCTGCCCAGTGGAAGGGGTGGGCAAAGGGCAGATCTTCGGCCTCTTCCTCGAGGGTACGGCGGCGCTCCTCCATCCCGGCCAAGCGATAGAGCACTTGGGCGCGCTGCGCCCGGTCAAGGCGCTTCCAGGCTCCTGCTTTCCTCTCGCGCACCAGGCTGGCGATGCCTTTGTCCAGGCGAGCCAGAGTCTCCGCCTTGGGCAGTGTCCGCAGCCAGTGCTGCGCCTGCTTCAACGCCAAGGAGGGTGGCGCGCCGGCCAGCATCCGCCGGTAGGTTTCCTGCATCAGCAGGCTGGTGGAAAAGTCATCGACGGCCCAGAGGGAGGCGATGACCGCCCGGGCCCCTGCGGCCAGGAACGCCGCCGGAAAGCCGAGGCTCTCTTCGGCCTCCTCGCCGGGTTCTACTTGTCCGGTCTCGCAGGCATCCAGTACCATCACGCACCCTTTCTTCAAGGGCAGGCGGCCAGCCCAGATGTCGTCCAAGCTCAATCGCTCGCAGCCGGCCTGGAGTTCGGCCAAGGGCAGGCGTTCCACAGGGATGCCTGCCACCCAGGCCGGAGCAGTGTGACCTTCGGGGTGGGCCAAGAGCAGGGCGGAGCGCTCGGGCCGGCCGGGCGCAAAGCTACCGTGCGTGGACAGCTCCACGTAGTCCGCGCTCTGAACCCTTTCCACCAGCCACCGGCGGGTGGCCGCCTCGCGTACCCGTTGCCGGCAGCCGGCAAGCACAGTGGCCGAAGGCGCGTATGACACCTCGAATTCCTCGCCGAACAGCGGCACAGGCCTGCGTTTGCCCCGGGGCCGCCCTTTTTCCGCGACGGGCGCCGCGTGCAAGGGCACCAGAGCGAGGTTGCCGCCAGGGATGATGACCACGCGGTGGGCGGGGAGCGCCTGCAGCTGAGCGGCCAAGGGTTGCATGAGTCCGGCGTCAAGTTCCTCCAGCAGGCGCTGTGTGGCCGTGTGCCACACCTGCTGTGCCTTTTGGGCTACGTCTCTCGAGTGGCGCGCTTCCGGCAGGTGGGTGAGCCAATAGGCAGCGAGCCAGCCGAGGTACTCGGACCCAGCCTCCAGGAGCTCAACTCCCCACTTGCCTCCCTCGGGCAACTGGAAGAGCAGTTCGTGCAGCCGGGCGCGGGTGAGGCCGGTGAGGCGCAGGACCTCTGGCTCTCCGCCGACAGGGGACACGACGAAGGCGACGGTGCCCAGGTCGGCTTCGTTGGTGGGCACCAGGAAGACCAGGGTCAGGTTGTGGGCCCGGGCCAGGTCTGCCACCGCCGGGCAATCGAGGGACTTGACGGTAAACTCTGGGTCGCGCGTCTCCAGTTCCTTCAGATGCTCGCTGATGGCGGCGTACCCTTTGCCCAGCTCTGCCAGGCGGGCCGCGTGCTCGGCCGGTGAGAGGCCGGGTTGCCCACTCAGGTTGCGGCCTCCAGTCCGGCGGCGACGGCTTGGTGCAGATGTTCCCGAGCGCGCTGCCAATGGCCGATGGCCTCTTCCAAGTCCGCGACCACGCGCGTCCGCCTGTAGCGGTCGCTGAGCCCGGTGCCCAGATTGTTGAGAATTGCTGGCCGGTCCGGCGAATCGGGCGGCGTGGCGGCAACCGCCTGTTGCCAGAGTTCCAGGGCGCGGTTTAAATCCGTGATCTGTCCTGTGCGCCAGTAGCGCCGCAGGAAAACGCCGCCTGCATTGTTCCAGGCGGTCAGGCGGAAGCGTTCGGGGGCAGCGCCGAAAGCCGGGTGGTCGAGAATCCGCTCCCAGGCTGCAGCGGCCTGATTCAGGGCTGCCAGGTCGCCGGTCTGCAGGTAGCATTGCTCATTTTCGTTTGCTCGCTGGATGTCCTGGCGGAATTCAGGGGGGATTTCGAGGCCGCCTGGGCCCTGCCCGCCGCCCGTGATTTCGGCGAAGGCCTGCGCGATGCCCACTTCGCGGCAGCGGCGCAGGAGGGCGCGGTGCTGCTCAAAGACGCGGCGGGGGTTCTCTTCGTCCCGTCCCTGGGCGGCGCGATCCAGTGTTTCCCGCAAATCCGGGTGCGCCTCCAGAGCGCGCCCCAGGTCTTCGGCGGAGCGGATTTCCACGCCGCGGCGGGCCAACTCTGCCAGGAGTTCGCGCAGCGCAGGGGGCACTTGTTCCTGCGTCTTCCTTTGCACTGCTTCCAACCCTTCGCTGAGCGCGGTGGGCAGAAGTGGGCGCGGCACGGCGGGCAGGCCATTGGCCAACCATTCATCCTGCCAGCCAGCTCCCAGGCTTTCCTTCAGGCGCGCCAGCAAGCCGCCGGCCTGTTCCCGGTCTTGTTCGGGGCTGGTGCCTTCGGCGGGGGAGAAAAGTACCCTGACTCCGCCCTCGCCTCCAACCCCTCTCCCAAGCGGAGAGGGGAGATACAGCAGGAGCGGGGCGTCCGCCGTCGTGGTCTCCCCGCAGTGCGGACACTCGAAGGCGTGCAGCGAGCCGTCGCGGCTCTTTGCTGCCAATTCGGGGTGTTCGCTCAGGTCAACGATCAGCCAAAGGCGGGTCGTCAGCAGGCGTGAGCATCCCCCACATCGCAGTTCAACCTCCTGGGCGTAGCTGGCACTCATGTCTGGTCCTCCCCGTGGCGGCGCGCCTTTCCCTGCACCCGGCGCTCTGTGCCAATGCACGAAATCCGTGGGGAAAAGTCAATACATTTTGTGTGCTCCCGTGGCCGGGCGGGTAACATCTCAGGTCGAGCTCCTCGCCTTCGCGCCCTTAGGGCGAGCTACCTCGCAATGGTTGCCACGGTGCGCCAAGAGGGCCCACGATTCCGGTGTCG
The DNA here is from genome assembly GCA_024655945.1 of candidate division KSB1 bacterium. Lineage (NCBI taxonomy): Bacteria > Pseudomonadati > Candidatus Zhuqueibacterota bacterium. The sequence goes on along the minus strand of JANLFK010000006.1, from coordinate 204,446 downwards.
GCAGGCTGTTGTCGTGTTTGCTGCGCGCTCGGGGTCCTTTGCGCTCTTGGCGAGAGTGCTTTCTCGCCAGGGCCGCCATGGCCCGCGGCGCTGGCCGTGCGTTCGGGCTGTCGGCTGGTGCCAGGCCAGCGATAGGGGAGCACGGCTCCCCTGGCGCGGTTTGGCCCCCACGAAAACCTCTTGCCTTTTTCCGCAAATAGTCTTACCATTATCCCCAGCATCCACCAGCCCCTGGCGGCAAAGGTTAACCCGGGTGTTCGCCAGGTGAGGATTTTGCAATGGATATGAGCCCAATGCATAAGTCAGAACGCCCTGCTCTACTGGTTCGCCTGCGCCACGGGCCGCAGCCCGTGCTGCCCGCCAAGCCGTGCGAGTTCCACGTCTCCCGCCAGGCGCGGGAGCGCTACGGCTTTGACGAGCACCTGTTCTCCGCCTCTGGCAACGTCATTTTCCCCAACTATCACGCCACCAGGGTCTTTGCGCAAAAGATGAACGACAAGCGCGACCTGGTGAATTTCCCGGAACGAGCGGTGCGCGCCGGGCAGATCAACGCCATGGGTCTCATCGACGAGATTCTGCACTACGTGGCCGGGCTGTTCCGCGAGCAGGTCAACCGCCAGGTCTTTGCCCAGGCGCTCCTCTGGCTTGACGAGCGGCTTGGCGCCGAGACCGTGGCCCAGACCCTGCGCCGCTTTGTGGAGGACTTTCCGCCGCTGGCCGTGTACAAGGGCGATATGGCTGCCCAGGAGTTTCTGCAGGGCCAGAGCTACGGGGTGCCCAACCGCGAGATCGTCTTAGAGGAGATGCTGCTGCTGTGGCTGGCCAACGCCAACCCCGCCTTCTCGCCGTTCTTGGAGCTCTTTGACGACTCGTCTTTGGCCCGCGCCACCGCCTACCGCGAGATGGTGCACAGCCTGCACGAGTTCTTCGAGAGGCAGCCACGTTTCGGCCCGGACAACCAGAACCTGGTGGACATGCTGCGCAGTCCGGCCATCGCCGTGCCGCACTCGCTCAGCGGTCAGCTCCACTACATGCTCGCGCGCTGGGGGCTGCTCTTGGGCAAGTACCTGTACCGCCTCCTGACCAGCTTGGACGTTATTAAAGAGGAGGAGAAGCTGCGCATGGCCGGCGGCCCGGTGCCGACGCGCGTGTTTGAGTTCTCGCGCCTGGTCGGGGAGCCGGAGCGCTTTAGCCCGGACCGCGAGTGGATGCCCCGTCTGGTGCTCATGGCCAAGAGCACCTTTGTCTGGTTGGACCAGCTGTCGAAGAAGTATCAGCGGCCCATCACCCGTTTGGACCAGATCCCCGATGAGGAGTTGGATCGCTTGGCCGCCTGGGGTTTCACCGGCTTGTGGCTCATCGGCATCTGGGAGCGCAGCAAGGCTTCGCGCAGCATCAAGCGGTTGTGCGGCAATCCCGAGGCAGAGGCGTCGGCCTATGCGCTGTATGATTATGAGGTGGCGGCCGAGCTGGGGGGCGAGGAGGCGCTGCGCCAGTTGCGCGCGCGCTGTTGGCAACGGGGCATCCGCCTGGCAAGTGACATGGTGCCCAACCACATGGGCATCGACTCGCGGTGGGTGGTGGAGCACCCGGAGTGGTTCATCTCCCTGCCGTACCCTCCCTTTCCCTCGTACACCTTTTCCGGCCCGGACCTGTCCTCGGATGCCCGCATGCAGGTGTACATCGAGGACCACTACTACACGCGCACCGATGCGGCGGTGGTCTTCAAGCGGGTGGACTCGGCCACGGGCGAGGTGCGCTACATCTACCACGGCAACGATGGTACCAGCATGCCGTGGAACGACACGGCGCAGTTGAACTACCTCAAGCCGGAGGTGCGCGAGGCGGTGATGGAGACCATTCTTCACGTGGCCGGACTCTTTCCCATCATCCGCTTCGATGCCGCCATGACGTTGACCAAGCGGCACTATCAGCGGCTCTGGTTTCCGCAGCCCGGCTCTGGGGGTGACATCCCCTCGCGCGCAGAGCACGGCATGACCAAGGAACAGCTCGACCAGCTCATGCCTGAGGAGTTCTGGCGGCAGGTGGTGGACCGCATTGCCGCCCAGGCGCCGGACACGCTGCTCCTGGCCGAGGCCTTCTGGCTCATGGAGGGCTACTTTGTGCGCACGCTGGGCATGCACCGCGTGTACAATTCCGCCTTCATGAACATGCTCAAGAACGAGGAGAACCAAAAATACCGCAGCGTCATCAAGAACACCATCGAGTTCAATCCGGAGATCCTGAAGCGCTACGTGAACTTTATGAACAACCCGGACGAGCAGACTGCGGTGGTGCAGTTCGGCAAGGGCGACAAATACTTTGGCGTGTGCGTAATGATGGTGACCATGCCCGGGCTGCCCATGTTCGGGCACGGGCAGGTGGAGGGCTTTGCCGAAAAGTATGGCATGGAGTACCGCCGCGCCTATTGGGACGAGCAGCCAGATTGGGACCTGGTGCGCCGCCACGAGCGGGAGATCTTCCCCCTGCTGACGAAGCGCTACCTCTTTGCCGACGTCGAGCACTTTGTCTTCTATGACTTTTTCAACCCTGAGGGGCAGGTGAGCGAGAACGTCTTCGCCTATTCCAACCGCTACCACGACGAGCGCGCGCTGGTGGTCTACAATAACGCACTGGCGCCCGCGCGAGGGTGGATCAGAACCTCCACGAGGTTCCTGGATGTCAAAGGGTCCAGGCAGCTGCTGCAAAAGTCCTTGGGCGAAGGTTTGGCTCTGCACGCCGGGGAGGATTTCCACGTCATCTTCCGCGACCACGTGAGTGGCCTGGAGTACCTGCGCAGCGCGAAGAGGTTTTGGGAGCAAGGGTTGTACGTGGAGCTGGCTGGGTACCAGTACCACGTATTTCTGGACTTTCGCGAGGTGAAGGACGATCCGCTGCGCCGCTATGCGCAGTTGGAGGCCTTCCTCAACGGTAGCGGCGTGCCTTCCATCGAGGATGCGATGCGCGAGCTCTTCTTGCGCCCCCTGCATGAGGCCTTTGCCAAATGCATCAGCGGCGGCACGGTGCAACAGCTGGTTGCCGCGTCCGCGGCGGGCGAAAGCGAGAAGGAAGCGGCGGTGGCTGCAGCCGTCGCCTGCTATCGTGAGTTTGTCGCGGAGGCCGGGCGTGTCCTTGGCCTGGAAAGGGAAGATGCGACTCTCGTAGAGCGCAGGGCCGGGTACTTGCAAGCGTTGCTGCACCTGGGCGAATTGGCTGCCCACCTGCAGCGCTCCCGTTCGGCCAAGGCGCGCAACGCTGCAGCAGCCTTGGCCGCCACTCTGCAGGACGTGCCGTTTGCCTGGGCGGTGCTCCTCTCCTGGCTGGCGGTCCGCGAAGTGGGTCGGCTTTGCGGAGAGGGGGACGTGGCCATGCGCAGCCGCAGTTTCATCGATGACTGGCTGTTGGGCAAAGAGATTGTGGCCACCTTCCAGCAGATGGGTTTTGCGACTGCCCGTGCCGAGGAAGGGCTGCTCATGGTCAAAATCCTCACCAGCCACCAACGCTGGTGGTCCGACACAATGCCGCGCCGCGGTCGCGCCCACAGCATCATGCGGCGCCTATTCGCCGATGAGGAGGTGCAGCCGCGGCTCGGGGTGAACCGCTACCAGGACGTGCTGTGGTTCAACAAGGAGCGTTTTGAGGAGTTGGTGCAGTGGCTTGTGGTGATTGCGGCGGTAGATGCCCTGGCCGACAATTCCCAGCGCGTGGCCCAGGCAGCCAAGTGGCTGCGGCCCCATCTGCAGGTGGTCGAGCAGTGGCGCAAAGCAGAGCAGGCTTCTGCCTACCAGGTGGAGAGGTTCTTCGCCAACCTGAGCTGATGGGCTGAGCGCACCGGCAGCCCAGGGTCGGGCCGCGGAGGGAGGAAAAGAGTTGACGCCATTGTCGCGCTTGAGCGCAACTTTGATTCTTGCGGTGCTGGGGAGCGCCTGCGGGCCGTGCCTCGGCGAGGGGAAGGCCACGAAGGTGCCGCGTCCGGCCATCCCGTGGGCGCCGAGGCTGTACCAATGCATGCGGGGCAGTGGGTTGACCATCGACGGCGCCCTCCAGGAGCCCGCCTGGCAATCGGCAGCGTGGACGGAGGACTTTGTCGACATCGAGGGGGAGGGGAAGCCTGCGCCGCGTTTCCGCACGCGTGCCAAGATGCTCTGGGACGACTCGTGCTTCTACGTGGGCGCCGAACTACAGGAGCCCCACCTGTGGGCAACGCTGCGGCAGCGCGACACCGTGATCTTCTACGACAATGACTTTGAGGTGTTCATCGACCCGGACGGCGACACGCACTTGTACTACGAGCTGGAAGTGAACGCCTTGGGGACTGCTTGGGACCTGCTCCTGGTCAAGCCCTACCGGGACGGCGGGCCGGCGGTGAACGCCTGGGACATCCGCGGCCTGCGTCTGGGCGTGGGGCTGAAGGGCACCCTCAACAATCCCGCCGATGTGGACAGCGGCTGGAGCGTAGAGATTGCCATGCCCTGGGAGGTGCTCGGGGAATGCGCCGCGCACAAGGGCCCGCCCGTGCCCGGCGAGTACTGGCGCCTGAACTTTTCGCGCGTGGAATGGCGAACGCAGGTGGTGGCCGGAAGGTACGAGAAAGTCAAAGATCCGGCCACCGGACGGCCGCTGGCTGAGGACAACTGGGTCTGGTCAGCGCAAGGGGTGGTCAATATGCACTATCCCGAGATGTGGGGATTCGTGCACTTTGTGGCAGGCCCCGACCTGCTCGCGCCTCTGCTGATGCCTGCAGGCGAGGAGGCAAAATGGTGCCTGCGCGAGCTCTACTATGCGCAGTGGCAGCACCATGCGGGTCACGGTAGTTTCGCGGAAAAGGTGTGCCTCCTGTCCCTGTCTGAGTCTCAGCACCGGCGGCTCCGCCTGTTTGTCGGACCCGGGAGCTTTTTCGCCTGCTGTGCCGGCGATGATGGAGGAACGTGGTGGATTGCACAGGACGGACGCGTGTGGAAGGAGTGAACAGGGCGTGACGTGATGAACCTCACCTTTCTTGACTGGGCCATTGTCGCGGGTATGTTTCTGTTCACGGCGGCGGTGGTGTTGGCCAGCAGATCGTACATGCGCAGCGTGGCGGATTTTTTGGCTGCCGGACGCACCGCCGGGCGCTATGTTATCAGCGTGTCGCAAGCGATGGCCGCCTTGGGGGCCATCACCGTGGTGGCCACCTTTGAGATGAACTACTACGCTGGCCTGCCTATGACCTGGTGGGGGTTCTTGATGACGCCGGTGGTGGTCATCATCACGGTGACCGGGTGGGTGGTCTACCGCTTTCGGCAGACGCGCGCGCTCACCATGGCCCAGTTCTTCGAGATGCGCTACAGCAGGCGCTTCCGCATCTTCGCCGGCACCTTGGCCTTTGTTTCCGGCATCATCAACTTTGGCATATTCCCGGCGGTGGGTGCCCGCTTTTTCATCTACTTCTGCGGGTTGCCGCAGAGCGTGTCGATGGCCGGCGTCTCCATCCCTACCTTTCCGCTCACCATGGGCGTGCTGCTCTCGATGTCGCTGACGTTCGTCTTTGCCGGCGGACAGATTGCGGTAATCATCACCGACTTTGTGCAGGGGTTGTTTGCCAACGTCGTCTTTGTGGCGCTGGTCCTTCATTTCATGCGCGTCTTCGACTGGTCGCACATCGCCCAGGCGCTGCAGTCAGCCCCTGCCGATGCCTCATTGATCAACCCGTTTCACACCAGCAAAGTCGAGGACTTTAACCTGTGGTACTTTCTCATCGGCGTGTACGGGGCGGTCTACAGCACGCTTTCCTGGCAGGGCACGCAGGGCTACAATGCCTCTGCCAAGAGCGCGCACGAGGCCAAGATGGCGGGTGTGCTGAGCAACTGGCGCGGCTTTCCCCAGAACATGATGCTGCTCTTTCTGCCCATCTGCGCGTACACGGTCTTGCACCATGCTGCCTTTGCTGAACAGGCGGCGCAGGCGGAGCAGGTGTTGTCCGGCATTGCGAACAAGGCGGTGCGCAGCCAGCTGACTGTGCCCATGGCGCTGCTGCACTTCATGCCGCAGGGTCTTTTGGGCGCATTCGTGGCGGTGATGCTGGCGGCCCTGGTGAGCACCGATGAAGCCTATCTGCATTCCTGGGGCAGCATCTTCATCCAGGATGTGCTGGTGCCATGGCGAGGCAAACGATTAGAGCCGCGCGAGCACATCAAGTGGTTGCGCCTGTCCATCTTAGGCGTCGCCGTGTTCAGCTTCTTTTTCAGCCTCCTTTTCAAGCAGAGTGAGTACATTCTGCTGTTTTTCGCCATCACCGGGGCCATCTACGCGGGTGGATCCGGGGCGGTGATCATCGGTGGTCTGTACTGGAAGCGCGGCACCACGGCCGCAGCCTGGAGTGCGCTCATCACCGGCTCCACGGTGGCGGTAGCCGGCATCGTCTTGCAGCAGCTGATCCCGGATTTTCCCATCAATGGCCAGGTCTGCTGGTTCATTGCCATGGTCAGCTCGACGCTGGTGTACATCGTGGTCTCTTTGCTCCACCGCGGCCGGCCGTTCGACATGGACCGGCTGCTGCACCGCGGCCGCTATCGGCTGGCGGAAGAGCATCAGGAGGCTGGCGTGGAGCCGCAACGCGGATGGCAGGTGCTGGGCATGGGAAGGGAATTCACCCGTGGCGACCGGGCGCTGTACATTGCCACTTATACCTGGACCGCCCTGTGGGTGGCCATTTTTGTCGCCGGCACTATCTACAACCTCACGCACCAGGTGCCCGATACGTCCTGGTTGACTTTCTGGCGCAGCTACCTGCTCATTGGCACGATGATCGCCATGGTGGTGACCGTCTGGCTGGGGCTGGGAGGGCTCCGCGACGCGCGGGATATGCTCCACCGTCTGGCTACCATGAGGCGGGATGCCCACGATGACGGTACCGTGGAGCATACCCCAGGCCGCGGCGCTGGTCTTTCCTGACCGGCGGCGCGGGTAGCACTTGGTATTTAAGGGCGAAATGTGGCCCACGACTCTGGGCCGTTTGCCCAGAAGACGACAGACTGAAGAGGTGAACCATGGGTGCACTCACAGGCTCCACGCCAGCCGTTGAGCTCATCTCCTTCTCCAACCGCACCAAGGAGGAGGGCCGCTTGCTCCGACGCTTTGTGGACTTTCATTGGGAGCACTATCGGGACGACCCGCAGTACGTTCCGCTCTTGGACTTTGAGTACCTGGGGTTCAAGCTCCTCGGCATCCAGGGGTTTTTCGAGCCGCAGAACCTTTTTTTCAAACACGCCGACATGCGCTTTTTCCTGGCGGTGCGTCGCGGTCAGACCGTGGGACGGTGCAACGCCTTTGTGAACCATCGCCACAACGAGCGCTGGCAAGACCGCGTCGGCTTTTTCGGGCAATTCGAATGCTTCGACGACCAGACCGTTGCCGATGCCCTGCTGGAGGCGGCTGCGGCGTGGCTCAAGGAGCAGGGCATGGACACCATGCGCGGCCCCCAGAATCTGCCGGTCAACGAGGCCACCCCGGGGCTGCTCACCGAAGGTTTCGCCTCCCGCCCGGTCATGTACTACCACTACAACAAGCCGTTCTACGAGCGCCTGCTGACCACCGCCGGCTTTGCGCCCATCAAGAGGGTCAAGTCCTGGGAAGTGGCGGTCATGAACCCGATGGAAGAGAAGCTCGTGCGCGTGGCCGAGAGGGTCATCAGGCGCTACGGGGTGACCATAGAGACCTGGGACCAGCGGCCGCTGGCGGTGCGCAAGAAGGAGATGTTGGAGATTTACAACGATGCCTGGCACGACAATTTCGGCTTCGTGCCGTTCACTGAGGAGGAGTTCAGCAAGATCATCGACGACATGCAGCTTATCATGGACAAAGGGCTGTTCATCTTCGTCTACGTGCGGGGCGAGCCGGCAGGCTTCTTTGGCGGTGTGCCCAACATCACCGAGCGCATGCGCCCCCTCCTCTGGTGCCGTCGCTGCGGACTGTTGCGCGCGGCGCGCATGCTGCTCACCAAGGGGAAAACCACCGGGTTCCGGCTCGGCTATCTCGGCGTGAAGCAGAAATTTCGCCGCTTGGGACTGGATGGGGTAATGTTGTGGCAGCAGAAAATCTATGCGCAGAAGAAGGGCTACCAGTATTGCGACATGGGATGGGTTCTCGAGGACAACGTGATGGTGGTCCGCCTGGTGGACATGATGGGCGGCATCCCCTCGAAGACCTACACCATCTACCAGCGGCCCATAGCGTGACTTCGCCGGGTTCAAGAAAGGTTGCGGTGTGACGAACCATCCAGGAGGGTCGACTATGAAGACGAGAACGATGGCTTTGTGTGCGGTAGTGGTTCTGGTAGCGGCGAGCGGCGCGCCTGCACAGCAACGGGCGTTCGACGGGCTGTCCATGGGCTTGGGCACGTTGCCACTGCTGTCCCGCGCGCAGACGCGCTCCATCAGCCCGGAGAACTTTACCGGGGAAAAGGGCAAGGGCGGGATGGCTACTCTTGAGCAGGGGACCGCAGCGCAGGCAGCGCGCGACTTAGGCGTCGGCTGGAAGGTGGCGCCCTACATCATCATCGAGCCGAAGAAGACATTCGTCTTGGCCGAGATCAAGGGGCCAGGTGCCATCCAGCACATCTGGATGACCCCCAGCGGGAATTGGCGCTTCAGCATTCTGCGCTTCTACTGGGATGACGAAAAGACCCCGTCGGTGGAGGTGCCGGTGGGCGACTTTTTCGCCTGCGGGCTGGGCAAGTACGCCCAGATCAGTTCGCTCCCGGTCTGTGTCAATCCGGGCAGCGCTTTCAATTGCTATTGGGTAATGCCCTTCCGCACGTCGTGCAAGATCACCATGGAGAACTTGGACGACCAGAAGATGACCCTCTACTACCAGATCGACTACACGCTCACCCCCGTGCCGGAGGATGCGGCCTATTTCCATGCGCAGTTCCGGCGCACGAATCCGCTCCCCTTCAAGTCCGTGTACACGATCTTGGACGGAGTGAAAGGCTGGGGGCACTATGTGGGCACCTACATGTGCTGGGGCTCCCACAGCAGCGGCTGGTGGGGCGAGGGCGAGATCAAGTTCTACAGCGACGGCGACAAGGATTTTCCCACCATCTGCGGCACGGGCACAGAGGACTATTTCTGCGGCTCCTATGGGTTCGTGGTGGACGACCAGTATCACGAGTACACCACGCCCTATTCCGGTATGCCACAGGTGCTGCGCCCCGATGGCCTGTGGAATTCTCAGCAGCGCTTTGGGCTGTATCGATGGCACATCATGGACCCGGTGCGCTTCGAGAAGGACCTCAAGGTGACCATTCAGGCCCTGGGATGGCAGTCGGGCGGGCGCTATCGGCCGCTACAGGATGACATCTCCTCGGTGGCTTTCTGGTACCAGCGGGAGCCGCACGCGCCGTTTCCGCCCCTGCCGGACCGGGACTATCTGGAGCTGAAGTGAAGCACCTGCCGCCGGCACCTTATGCCCCCGAGCGAGCCACGGCGGCGAGGTTGTGGCGCAAAAAAGGCCTCCACATGACGCAGTGGAGGCCTGGCAGTGCGGCAGATGAAACGCCTTTCAGGCAGTGACTTCCTCCCGGACTAAGCAGGCCACGGTGCGGAAGTCCACCTTGCCGCTTCCCATCTTGGGCATGTCGGGGAGCACCACAAACTGCTTTGGCAAGGCAATGGCAGGAAGTTCTTTGGCAAGCGCTTTGAGGATGGCCCTCTCGTCCACCTTGCGCGTGACGGCGGCAACGATCTTGGCCCCCTTCTTAGACTCGGGCACGTCCACCACGCAGCAGCTTACGCCCTCAGGGAGGAGTTTCTCCAAGAGGACCTCGGTGCGCACCAAGGAGACCATCTCGCCGCCGATCTTTACAAAGCGCTTCAGGCGGCCGCGGTGCCAGAGGTAGCCGTCCTCGTCCAGCACCCCCATATCGCCGGTGTCGTACCAGCCGTCGCGGATGCGCAGCGAGGTCTCTTCCAGGTCGTCGAAGTAGCCTTTCATGACCAGGTCGCCTTTGACCAGGATCTTGCCTTCCTTGTTGGGGGGGAGTTGTCTGCCGGTCTCCACGTCCACGATCTTCACCTGCACGCTGGGCAGGGGCAGGCCGATGCTGCCTGGACGGTTGTACTCCGGGGTGTTGACCGATACCACTGGACTGGTTTCGGTGCAGCCATACCCCTCGAGCAGTACTTTCCTGTGCTTTGACCAATAACCTTCGCGGAGCAATTCTGGCGTCTTGTCTGCCCCGGCGACGAGCAGGCGCAGCGTCTCAAAGTCGCCCGGTTTTGACTCCCGTAGGTAGCCGGCGAAGAAGATGGGCGTGGCGGCAATCATCGTCGCCTTTTCTTCGCGGATGTAGACGGGGATGTTCTTATAGTCCAAGGGGTTGGCACAGGTTACGGCGGTCATGCCGACCATCAATGGCAGCCAAAAGTTGACGGTGTAGCCAAACACATGGAAAAGCGGCAAGATGGCCATGAGCACGTTCTCTTCATGGAGATCGAAGACTTGCCGTGCGTCACGAACATTGGAGCCGATATTGCGATGGGTCAGCTCCACCGCCTTCGGTTCCTTTTCGCTGCCGCTGGTGAAGAGGATTACTACGTCGTCGTCCTCCTGGGCGGGCGGTAGGGTGCGGAGGATGGCCCCCCCAGGAAGCTTGGAGCGAAGGGCAGCGGCGAGCTTGTCAGCGGTGCCGATCGTTGTCATCAAGTCTTCCAAGAAGACCATGCCCGGAACGATGGGGCAGCGGATGCGTTCCAGCAGCGCCCGTGAGGTGATAATGGTGCGAAAGCCGCACTTGTTCTGCGCATATTCGCAGTTGTCGGCGGCCCCGGTGGAATAGTTGATCATGACCGGCACCTTGCCAGCCATGAGCACCCCTAAGGTGGCGAGAAACGCCCCTGCAGAGGTCGGGATCATCACCCCGACAAAACCCTCAGGGTACTTCCGGAACTTTTTCGCGAGGATGAGTGAGGCGATGAGGGCTTTGGAATAGGTCACCCGCTTGTCGGTAGTACGGTCGATAATCGCCATCCTCCCGCCGAGCCTCTTTGCGTTCTTGATAAACTCGTGGTGAAGGATCATAGAGCCTCCGTCGACGTTCTGTTTCTTTCACCAGCAACTCATGAACGGCGTTCAGTGCCCATATTTACGCAAAAAATCTGAAAAAGTCAACATGAATTTTCGCCGAGCGGGGCGTGCTACGGTGCGGCGCCGGGTCGCCTTCTGGTGGGCGAAGGAACGGAGCGTAGAAGAAAGCGGGAATGCGGCCGTCGGATGAGCGCCACAGCTCGGTTCATGCAGGGGAGGAGACTCGGGGAGGTGGCGAGCGCCGAAATGCCTGTGGGACGCAAGGCTCATTTGCGCACGGACCCCGGGGCGTGCGTCCGGTGGGCTGTTTCTGATCCCAACCAAGGAGGAACCGAGCATGCGCTGCCTGCACGTTTCCGGGAACGATCGCGACCATGTGTACTGCTCCGAGGACGCCTGTCCGTGTGGACTCGCGGGGGCGGTGCTCCCGCGGGGGAAAGGCTACGTCAACCTCTCCGAACAGGTCGTGGAATTCCGCAGGGACTGTCTCATCGAGGAGGAGCCGCGCCTCAAGATGCAACGCCTCCAGGACGAAATGGGCGCGAGCATTTTTGCCCTCCCCGGGGTCTTTGCTCCAATCCTCATGTGCGAGCAGGGCGCAAGGAAGAGGGGCATTGACTTGGAGGTGGCGGCAGAGGACGCCGCGCACTGGTGGCAAACCGGGCTGGTGACTCTGCGCATCACCCCCTTGCCGGCCAGGCACCCTCGGACGCCAAAGCGAACCGGGGCGCAGGCAGGAAGTGGCGGCAATTCTGGAGGTGACCGGCCAAGGTCTGCTCAGGCAGGGTTGGGATTCGCGACGTGGAGCCGCTGGCGGGAGTAAAGCCCACAAGGGCGGGGCACCTGCGGAGAGGGAACCTGGGACAACCGCCCATGTGGCGATTCCCTGCCGTGGCATGCTGCTGACGGAGAGACACAGGGGATGGCTGGTACGGGAGGGTACACTGATGTTCCTACGGCACGGTGCAGCGAGGAGAAGGCGATGAGAAGGGCTGTGATAGTGCTTATTCTGCTGGTCACCCATGGAGCCATGGGACAGGCCGTTGCGCGGCCGGTGGGGGAGGTGAACCCGCGCCACATGGAGGTGGCGCAGGAGATGGTGCGAAGGGCGCTCAGTGACACCGTGGGCTACCACCTGCTCCGCCAGCTGGCGGCGATAGGTCCGCGCCTGGTGGGTTCGCCAGCAAGCATGCAGGCGATCCGCTGGGCAGAGCGCACCATGCGGCAGCTTGGTCTGGAAGGGGTGCGCTTGCAAGAGGTGACCGTGCCGCATTGGGAGCGTGGAGAAAAGGAAGTGGCCGAGGTCGTCTCCCCGAAGCAGCTGAAAGGGAAGCGCCTGCACGTGGCTGCCTTGGGCGGAAGTGTGGCCACGCCCAGCGGCGGCACCCGCGGCCAGGTCATCGAGGTGCGTGGCCTCGAAGAACTCCGCGCCCGACAAGACGAGGTGCGTGGCAAGATCGTCTTCTTCAATCGACCCATGGAAGTCCACCTGGTGGATACCTTTGCCGCCTACGGGCGGGCCGTGGACCAGCGGGTGCAAGGGCCTGCCGAAGCCGGCAAAGCAGGCGCCGTGGGAGTCATCGTCCGCTCCGTCACCACCAAGCCCGACAATGTGCCGCATGTCGGCACCCTGCACTACGGCGAGGCGCCGCGTCTGCCCGCAGTGGCCATCGGCCTGCAGGATGCCGACCGCCTGGCCGGCTGGCTGCACACCTATGGCCAGGTGGAGGCGTTGCTGCGACTCTCATGCCGCGATTTGGGCCGGACCCTCTCGTACAACGTCATCGGCGAGCTGCGCGGCCGTGAGCTGCCTGAGGAAGTGGTGGCCGTCGGGGGACATTTCGATAGCTGGGATCAGGGCGATGGCGCCCACGACGATGGAGCCGGCTGTGTGCAGGCGCTGGAGGTGCTCGACTTGCTCAAACGAGTGGGCCTCCGGCCGCGACGCACCGTACGCGTGGTCTTTTTCGTCAATGAGGAATTTGGCCTGGACGGGGCACGCGCCTACGCGGAGCAAGCTGCCGCCAGCGCCGAGTGCCACTTAGCCGCCATCGAGAGCGATCGGGGAGCCTTTACGCCTCGCGGCTTCTTTGTCGATGCCGCCGACAGCATCGTGGCGCGGATGCAAGACTGGCTTCCGTTGCTCAATCAGGCCCTCGTGGAGTGGGTGCGCAAAGGGGGGAGCGGCGCCGACATCGCTCAGCTCAAAGGCACCAAGGCGCTTATCGGCTATGTGCCGGACACGCAGCGCTACTTCGACTATCACCACTCGGCTAACGACGTGTTTGCTGCGGTGCACCCCAGGGAGTTCGAGCTGGGCGCTGCCGCCATGGCCATTCTCGCCTACCTCATCGCCGAGGAGGGATTGTGAGTTGCGAATCGCCATTGCTGACTGGTGCGGCGCAGGCGGCCAACAGGAGGTCCGCGTAAGAGCAGGCCACCTTGTCCGACTTGGCTATGGCGAACGCGGCACAGAGCTCGTCGAGTCGCCTCTTAGCAGCAGCTGCCTGGGTGGGCCGCCTCAGCATTGCCTCGAACTCAATGAATGAGCCCAAGCCTTTGACGCGGTCCAGGTGGATGCGCACGTTGTCCAGCAGGTAGAGCGTTCTCCGCTTGTCGACGACGACCACCACCTCCAGGGCCATGCTGAGGGCCTGGCACAACTTCTTGCCGTCGAGCACCGCACAGACGAGGTAACGGCTTTCGCGCGCCGTGGGCGTGTCGCGACGATGATAGGCGATGAGCTCGGCAGGCTCTCCTGGCACGCAGCGCACCTTGAGCCTGCCGGAAGGGGTCGCAAAGTAGGTGTCCACCTGTCGACGCTGCCACTGGCGGACTGCGCCAAGCCTGCGGGCGACCTGCGCGGCGCGGCGCAAGTCGGCACAACGGGCCTTGAGTTCGCTATTCAGCATGAGCTTCTCTCCGATGAAGGGTACGTACCAACCGTGCCTGCGTGCCTCCTCATGCGCGTCCCCCCGCGCCCGGCGGCAGGCTCGGGGAAGAAGGGCCATCTGCGCGCGGGAGCGCTGCCGACGCGCAGCCAGCTCAACGCGCCGAAAAAAGCTATTGAAAGTCTGCCCAATTTGCAATACCTTTGTTAGGCCTCGGCGCAGAGATTTGCTGAAACCTGACGCCCCGTGGCTCGTATAGAGGCGCGAACGCCCGCCCACCTGGGCCTTTGGATGCGGCGTTGCAGGTTTGTCGATGAGCGGCCCACCAGTGGAGGATGACAAATGCACTTCCCGCGAAAATCAGTGGCATGTCTAGCAATCTTGCTGTTGTCCACCGCCTGGGCTCAAATCACCGTACCGCCCGCCGGGTTATCCTCGATCACCTCGCCCGAGATATACGCACATGCTGCCTTCTTGGCTGCTGATGAGATGAAGGGTCGCGATACGCCGAGCCCTGAGCTCACGCGCGCGGCCCAGTACATCGCCGCCGAGTTCGCTCAGTACGGGCTTTCTCCGGTTGGCGCGAATGGCAGCTTCCTTGTGCCCTTCCGCATGGAGCGCATTGCCCTTTCTTCGCCCAACTCGCTGGTGGTCATTGAAGCCGGTGGCGAGCGCGAGTTTCGCATCAAGGAGGACTTTGTCCCGATTCACCTCTCTGGCAGTCGGCAAGCGGAGGGGCCAGTCGCTTTTGCCGGCTACGGCATCACCGCACCAGAGTTCGGCTATGACGACTACCGCGACCTGGATGCCTCAGGCAAGTTTGTTCTGCTGATGAGCCAGGAGCCGCAAGAGAAAGACAGCACCAGCATATTTGACGGCGCCAAGGACACCGAGTACTGCAAGGTACTGACCAAGGCACAGATCGCCATCGACCATGGGGCCGTGGGGCTGCTGCTGGTCAGGAATCCGAACAACTCCCGCTTCCGAAGGCCACCCAATGTGTGGCCGGAACTTATGAACCGTCCGCCTGCCGATGCCAGGCCTCCGCTCACCTTAGCGGGCGGACAAGAGGGGCGCCTGGTGGCGGCCTATGTCGGTCGCGATTTTGCCGAGTATCTGCTCGCCTCTTCGGGCAAGACACTGGCGGAATGGCAGTCCCTCATTGACGAGAAATGCCAGCCCCATTCCTTTGCCATTCCGGACAAACGGGTGCGCCTGCAAGTGTCCCTGAGCGCAGAATTCGACTCAGCCTATAACGTGGCCGGGTATTGGCCCGGGGCCGACCCGGTTCTCAAAGACGAGCTTGTGGTCATCGGGGCACACTATGACCATGTGGGGGCGCGCGGCGATACCGTCTACAACGGTGCGGACGACAACGCCTCGGGCACGGCCGGGCTGCTGGAGATTGCCGAGGCGTTTGCCAGCTGCGGCGAGCGCCCGCGCCGAAGTATTCTCTTCTTGGCCTTTGCCGGCGAGGAGAAGGGCCTTTTTGGCTCTCGCTCCTACGCCGACCACCCGCTCTTTCCGCTCGAAAAGACCGTGGTCATGCTGAATCTGGATATGATTGGCCGCAACGATTCGAACATGGTGGCGGTCATCGGCAGCAAGACGAGCACCCGACTGACGCAGACCAACCGGCAGGCCAATGCGCTGGTGGGAATGGACCTGTCCTACGATTGGGATCGCTTTTTCAGGCAGAGCGACCACTATTCCTTCTACCGCAAACATGTGCCGGTGCTTTTCTTCAACACCGGCGACCACCCCGACCTGCATCGCCCGAGCGATGATGTAAACAAGCTCAACCCGCAGAAGATGGCGCGCGTAGGACAGCTCGTCTTCGCCACCGCCTGGCTGGTCGCCAATGAGGAGGAGCGTCCGGATTTTGTGGAGGTGAGTGATACAGTGCCAGGAGGGGAGCAGGCGCCCTCCCGCACACGCTAAGGCGGCAGAAACCCGCCCTGAACTCAGAAGGAGGAAAGGATGATGAAGCGAGGACAATGCGTGTTGTGTGTGGGCTCGGCGCTGTTGGTGGCGGTTGCCATGCTCATCGCTGCCTGTGCTGGGCCAAAAGCCTTCAACTACGGGAATGCGGATACCGGTTTCAACTTGGCCTATCGCGCCGCAAAGGGGCAGACGCTAAAGTATCAGATGACCAACGAGACCCGCCAGAGCCAGGAGATGATGGGCCAGGAGATGGAGGTGACGTCCACGCAGAACTTAGGGTGGACGCTGCGCTCCTTGGGGCCGTCGCCCGAGGGAAACGTGCGCTGGCAGATCACCTTCGACCAGATGCTGACCACCGGCAAGGGCCCACAGGGAGAATTCACCATCGATGGCAAGGAGCTGGTCGGCAAGTCCGCTGAGCTGGTTACCGCACCCAACGGCAGGGTGGTCGCCAAGGTCGGTTTCGACAAGTTGCCCAAGATGAACATCATGGGCCAGGAGGTCGAATTGGCCAATCAGTTCCGCCAGTTTTTGGCTCCGCTTCCCGGAAAGGCGGTGAAGTTAGGAGACACGTGGGAAGAGACGCGTACCGACACCGTCAAGCAGAGTGGTCTGGACGTGGTCATCTCCTCGAAGACCCTGTACATGCTCGCCGAGCAATTGACCCACGAAGGCGTTGAGTGCCTGAAGGTGAAGACCCAAGGCAGCTTTACCGTGAGCGGTGAGGGGAGCCAGATGGGCGCCAACATCAGCTTCGAAGGAGAAGGAGAGGAGAACGGCCATTTCCTGTTTGCCTACAGGACGGGCACGCTGCTGGAGGTGAAGAGCGACAGGCTCATGGAGGGCACAGCGGCAGTGAGCGGCCCGGTGGATATGGCCATCCCCATGACCCAGGAGGTCAAGTCTACCCTTCGCCTGGTCAAGTAGAGGCAAATGCCGGCGGCCCTGCACCGCGAGGGAAGGTGCAGGGCCGTTGCCTGCCTATGCGTCCACCCCCTGCCGTCTCTCTCAAACCACTCTCGTTTGCTCCTCTCTATGGCTCCCGCCGAGGCCGCCTAACAAATACTATGCCACAGGCAAGAAAAGAAGCTTGACAATGAGGGGCGATTCTCTTATATTAGGGCGACTCCGTTGAAGAGGAGTGCCCTATTCGGGAGGAGCGTTTGTTGCAGGTTACTCCGGAGGAGGTACAGCACGTCGCACGGCTGGCACGACTTCATCTGCAGCCCGATGAGGTGCCGCGTATGGCGGCCGAGCTTTCGCGCATTGTGGACTATATGGCTCAGCTGCAGCAGGTGGACACCACAGGAGTGCAGCCCATGGAGCAGCCCGAAGTGACGGTGCAACGTGTGCGCCGAGACGTGGTCAGACGAGGCCTCAGGCGCGAGGCAGCCCTGGCCAGGGCGCCGCGCTCTCGGGCCGGCTTCTTCAGCGTGCCTAAGGTGCTGCGGTAGGGGTGGCGATGCGTGCTGTTGGCATAATCCCCGCGCGCTGGGATTCCAGCCGCTTCCCTGGCAAGCCATTGGCGGACATCGCCGGCAAGCCGATGATCCAATGGGTCTATGGGCGGGCGCAACGTGCCGCGCTCCTCTCCCAGGTGATCGTCGCCACCGACGACGAGCGCATCGAGGAAGCGGTGAGGGCATTCGGTGGCGAAGTGGCCATGACGCCACGCAAGGTGGCCTCCGGCACCGACCGTGTGGCCCTGGTCGCCAGGGACATGCCAGTGGAGATCGTCGTGAACATCCAGGGCGACGAGCCATTGATCGAACCCGGCTCGATCGACCAAGCCGTGCGGCTGCTCATCGACGACCCCGAGGCGGTGGTCGGTACCTTAGCGCGCGAGGTGAGAAACCCAGAGGAGCTGACCGACCCCAATACCGTGCGCGTGGTGCTGGACCGCAAGGGGTACGCGCTGTACTTTTCTCGCGCTGCCATCCCCTTTGTGCGGGACTGCCCGAACCCCGAGGAGTGGCTCGACCATGCCACCTTTTACAACCACATCGGGCTGTACGTGTTCAGGCGAAGTTTTTTGCTCAAGTACGCTACCTTGCCCCAGACGCCGCTTGAGAAGGTGGAGAAACTTGAACAACTGCGCATACTGGAACATGGCTTCCGCATCCGCGTGGGGATCACCAACAGTGTGCCGCTTTGCGTGGATACCCCTGCCGACTTGGAGCGTGTGAGGGAGGAAGTGAGGAACAGAGGATGGTGAGCGGCGCCAAACAGACTAAGTACATCTTTGTGACCGGCGGGGTGGTCTCGTCGCTGGGCAAAGGGATCGCCTCCGCTTCCATTGGCCGCTTGCTCAAGGCGCGCGGCCTCAAGGTCACCATCATCAAGTTCGACCCCTACATCAATGTGGATCCGGGAACACTCAGCCCCTACCAGCACGGCGAGGTCTTTGTGACCGACGACGGTGCAGAGACGGACCTCGACTTGGGGCACTATGAGCGCTTCATCGACACCGACATGTCCGCGCGCAACAATGCCACCACCGGCCAGATTTACTTCACCGTCATCAAGAAAGAGCGGCGGGGCGACTACTTGGGCAAGACCGTGCAGGTGGTGCCGCACATCACCGATGAGATTCAGCGGCGCATCCTGCAGGTGGCCCGCGAAGGGGAGCACTTTGACGTGGTGATCGCCGAGATCGGGGGCACGGTGGGCGACATCGAGAGTCTGCCGTTCTTGGAAGCCATCCGCCAGTTCTGCCTAGCAGTGGGGCGAGAGAACGCTTTGAACGTGCACTTGACGCTGGTGCCGTACATCCGTGCCGCGGGTGAACTGAAGACCAAGCCGACCCAGCATTCGGTGACGCGCCTGCGCGAGATCGGCATTCAACCGGATATCCTGCTCTGCCGTACCGAGGTGCCGTTGAGCCGGGAGCAGCGAGAGAAGATTGGCCTCTTTTGCAGCGTGCCGCCCAACGCGGTCATCGAAGCACGGGATGTGGAATCCATCTACGAGGTGCCGTTGGTTTTCGAGAGCGGCGGGTTGGCCGACCAGATTGTCGAGCTGCTCAAGCTCAGATGCGACAAGCCCGACCTGGCTACTTGGAAGGCTTTCGTGCACAAGGTGAAGAACCCCAGCGCCTTTGTGCGCGTGGCCATTTGCGGCAAGTACGCCGGCCTGCGCGACTCCTACAAGAGCATCGTCGAGGCGTTTGTGCACGCCGGCGTAGAGAACGACGCACGCGTGGAGCTGAAGTGGATTGATGCCGAGGAGCTGGAGAAGACCGGCCCCGAGGGGCGCTTGGACGATGTGTCGGGATTGCTGGTGCCGGGCGGCTTTGGCGAACGCGGCATAGAGGGGAAAATGGCGGCGGTGCGCTACGCCCGCGAGCACAAGTTGCCCTTCTTTGGCATCTGCCTGGGGCTGCAGTGCGCGGTGATCGAGTTTGCCCGCAACGTCTGCGGGCTGGAGGGCGCCAGCAGCCGCGAGTTCGACCAGGGCACGCCGTACCCGGTGATCGACCTGATGGAGACGCAGGTGGACGTCACCCAAATGGGCGGGACCATGCGCCTGGGTGCCTACACGTGCGAGCTGGACAAAAAGTCGTTGGCAGCGAAAATCTATGGTCGCACCACCATCTCCGAGCGCCACCGCCACCGCTATGAGGTGAACAACAAGTACGTCCCCTTGCTGCAAGAGAAGGGGCTGGTGGTCAGCGGGCGCAACCCGGACACGGGATTGGTGGAGATGATCGAGCTGCCGTCGCACCACTGGTTTGTGGCCGGTCAGTTTCATCCTGAGTACAAGTCGCGAGTGCTCAAGGCGCACCCGCTGTTCCGCGCGTTTGTACAGGCGGCCTTGCAGCACAAGGAGAGGTGTAGCGGCAACAGAACGGCGTAGGTCTGGAGCTGGCAAAAGTGCGAACCGTGACCGTTGGCGACATTAGCATTGGGCCCGGGCGACCGCTGGCGCTGATTGCCGGGCCATGCGTCATCGAATCGGAAGAGCTGGTGCTGCGCACAGCCGCAGAGGTGCAAAAGATCGCCCGTCGCGTGGGCATGCCCTTCATTTTCAAGTCATCGTACCTGAAGGACAATCGCTCGTCGGCCAATTCCTATCAGGGCCCAGGCTTAGAAAAGGGGCTGCGCATCCTGCAGAGGGTCAAGGAAGAGATAGGCGTGCCGGTTCTTTCGGACATCCACGAGCAGCATGAGGCTGAACCGGCGGCAGAGGTGCTGGATGTCATCCAGATTCCTGCCTACCTCTCCATGCAGACCAGCCTGACCCTTGCGGCAGCGCGGACCGGCAAGGCGCTCAACATCAAGAAGGGTCAGTTCCTGGACCCGACTGACATGAAGCACGTCATCGGCAAGGTGGAGGGCGTTGGCAACCATAACATCCTCCTCACCGAGCGGGGCACTTTCTTCGGCTACCACAACCTTGTGGTGGACTTTCGCTCTTTTGCCATCATGCGTGGTCTCGGCTATCCGGTGGTCTTTGACCCGACCCACGCCATACGCGTCTATGGGGTGCCTTCCAGCGACCCAGCCGGTGGGCGGCCGGAGTTTGTGCCGGGCCTGGCGCGGGCAGCAATGGCGGCAGGGTGTGAGGCGGTGTTCATCGAGACGCATCCCAACTGCCGGGAGGCGCTGTGCGACGCAGCCAGCATGTGGCCTCTGGACAGGCTGGAGCGGCTGCTCATCCACCTGCGGCGCATGGACGAGCTTCGCCGGGAGCTCGAGGCAGCGCACCCCATCACGTGAGCACAGTCATGCGCGGCCGTCTGTCGCAACTCCTCATGCTCACCCTGGTCCTCCTCACCGTGGGCCTTTCCCAGGCGAGCGGGCAGACCGCCGTCACGGTGGCAGTGTTGGAGTTTCAGAACGTCAGCGGGATGAGAGACTGGGACAGGCTGTGCGCCATCGTGCCGGAGATGCTCAAGACGGAGCTTTCTCGCTCGCCTTACCTTCAGGTGCTGGAGCGCAGCACGCTGGACGGGGTGATGCAGGAACTGGCGCTGGCACAGGCTGGGCTGTTGAACGAGGAACAGGCGTTGGCAGTTGGGCAGATGGCTGGCGCGCGCTACGTGATTCAGGGGGCCATTGGTCGCTCAGCTGGCGCTTTGCGCATAGATGCCCACATGGTCGAGGTGAGCAGCGGCAGAGTGCTCGGCGAGAAGGTCGAGGGTCGCGGCCCTCAGGCTCTGCCGCAGATGGTCGGTCTGTTGGCGCAGAACATCGTTTACGACCTGACGGGCAACGGCCAATATCAGCAGCAGGTGCGTTTGCGGAACTACCCGGCCTCGTTTGCGCTGGGGGTAACCGGAGTGTGCGGCCTGGCGACGCTCATCACGCACCTCAACTACCGCGACGCATACACCGAGTATCAGCAGGCTACGCGCCTGGCGGATTTCGATCGCACCTACGACCGGGCTAATAGCTACATGAAGGCGCGCAATGTGCTGCTGGGCGTGACCGGCGTGGCCGGTGCGGCGACGCTTGCCCTGATTGCGGCCAACAGGGGAGAGTCAAACTACGTCGGGGCCGCAGCAGAAGAGCCACGGACGAGACGCTTGGTTCTCCGCCCTGTGTGGGAGAGCGCCGGGGTGCGCTTGGCGCTCAGTTACAGGTGGTGAGATATGCCTGGTGCAGTGCGCCTCGCGGTGGTCCTCTTGGTGGTGGCATGCCAATGTGGGGACCTGCCGCGGGACAATCCCTTGGACCCCAAGAACCCGCGCAGCCAGCGGGAGCGCGTGATCCTGGCCGAGGCATTTGTCAGTGACGATCCTGTTGCTGCCTATTGCGGCCATGCGCTCGACGCTCTTGCTCAGCTCGAAGCGGAAGTAGGCAGCGCCCATCTGCTCATTGCCGAGTACCACCTGCCGAATCCTGGCAAGTGGGTCGATCAGTATGCGCTGCCTGAGGCGCGTCTGCGCTACGAAGAACTTGCCCAGACAGCCCTGGGCATCCCCGATGTGTTCTTTGACGGTGCCGCAGGTCGTGTGCAAGGGGCACACAGCGCTGCCACTGCCTATGACCGCTACCGGCGGCTTTATGACGCGCACCGCACCGCTCAGGGCTTGTTCACCATCGAGGGGGAGGTGGTGCGCACGAGCGCGGAGCTGAAGGTACAGGTGAGCCTGGCCCGGCTTGGTGCGCAGCCAGCACCTGCCCTCTTGGTGCGGGCGGTGCTGGTGAGCGACCTGGGCGTGGATAGGCACCGGCACGTGGTGAGGGCAGTCCTTTCGGGCCAGCGGGTGGAGGGTTTGCAGGCGGGCGAGGTGGTGGAGAGCACCTTCCTGCTGCCGGCAAGTGCCCTGGACGGCGGCGACACGCTGATTCTCTTTGTCGAGTCTGGAGAGGGAGCCGATCGCGCGGTGGAACAGGCCGCGGCGATTAGGCTGTAGAGGCAGATTGCGATGCAACGAGCAGCGCTGAAGTACCACTGGACAATGATGATCGCCGTGGCGGTGCTTCTATCCGGGTGCAGTCTGGTGGAGAAGCTGGCCAATCGGCCGCCGGTCATCGTGCGCGTCTATGCCCTGGACAATGACCTCTTCCCTGGCGATACTACCACGGTCATCGTCGAGGCCGAAGACCCGGATGGGGACCTTTTGTCGTATCAATGGAACAGGAGCGGTGGAGCGTTCGTTGGCTCTGCGCAAGGGCCGCGCGCTCTGTGGCAGGCGCCCGCGCAACCTGGCTCCTACCAGCTGACCGTCGTGGTGCGCGACGAGAACGGCGCACAGGCCACCGGTTCGCTGACCGAGGTCGTGGTGAGCGAAGAGCCGCCACAGGTGACCATTCTTCGGCCGCGGGAAGGAGAGGCCCTGCCAGGACTGGGCACTTTTCGCGTGGAGGCGCGTGTGACGCACCCGACCAGTCCCATCGAGCGGGTGGAGTTCTATGTGAATGGCGCGCTGCTCTTCACGGACACCGCTGCCGAAGGCAACCTGTACGCCTTTCTCTGGAATCTGGACGGCGTTTCCGGTCCGAAAACAGTGGTTGCGAAAGGGTATCGATTGCACCCGCCAGGGCCTCCGGGTGCCGACTCGGTACACGTGGTCATCGAGGGGGTGACCCCTTTTCCAAGGTGAACGCTGCATGGAAGCTACTATTTCGCCATTATCGAATGTGAATGCTGAGGCTGCGCAGGCGATTGCCACCGGGAGACGGGTCCTGGAGATCGAGGCGCGCGCACTTTACGCCTTGGTTGACCGGGTGGGCGAGGCATTTGTCAAGGCCGTGGACTTGTTGTACAACTGCCGCGGTCGTGTGATCGTCACCGGCATGGGCAAGTCGGGGATCGTCGCCTCCAAGATTGCTGCCACGCTGACCAGCACCGGCACGGCCGCGATTTTCATGCACGCCGCCGAAGGGGTGCACGGTGACCTTGGCTTAGTGCGCAAGGACGACGTGGTTATCTGCGTCTCCAAGAGCGGCAACACCGGCGAATTGACGCGCCTCTTCCCGGCCTTGCGGCGGATCGGCGTGCCCATCATCTCGCTCATTGGCAACCGCCGCTCCGCATTGGCCGAACGCAGCGACGTGGTGCTGGATGTGAGCGTGCAGGAAGAGGCCTGTCCCAACGACCTTGCGCCCACTGCCAGCAGCACCGCCGCCTTAGCCATGGGGGATGCGTTGGCGGTGGCGCTCTTGGAACGGCGCCGCTTCGGCCCCGAGGATTTCGCGTTTCTCCACCCCGGGGGCTCGCTGGGCAAAAGGTTGCGCCTCAAGGTGGACGACATCATGTTCACCGGCGAGAAGGTGGCCAAAGTGAAGCTCAGCACCCCGCTGCGCGAGGCCATCCTCGAGATCACCCGCAAGCGCTTCGGCGGCACGTGCGTCGTGGACGAGCAGGAAGTGCTGCGCGGCATCATCACCGATGGTGACCTGCGCCGCCTGATGGAGCGGGACATTGACGTGCGCACGCTCACTGCCGCCGACGTGATGAACGACAAGCCGAAGACGGTGCAGGTGGGGTCCATGGCTATCGACGCCCTGCGCATCATGGAGGACCTCAACATCATGCAGATCGTGGTGGTGGACAGGGAAAACCACCCGGTGGGGATGATTCACCTCCACGACTTCCTGGAAGCTGGAGTGTCATGACACGGTGGGTTCTGGTCGTCGGCCTGGCACCGCTCATTGTCGCCTGCGCACGAAAGGAGACGCCGCGGACTACTGCCCGTCCCCCTGAGGGGAGGCCGGTGGAGCAGGAGGGCTGGCACTCGCGCGTGGTCAGCACCAAGGAGGGAAGACCCACAGCCGTCATCAGGTACGGGCACATGGTCAAGTACAAGGGGGACAGAGTCTATCGCTTCGACCAGGGCGTGGAAGTAGACCTGTTCAACGATGAAGGCGACCATTTGTCCCACGTCACCGCCGACTCTGGCGTGATGCACGAAGCCTCCTACGACGTCGAGGCGCATGGCAATGTGGTCGTGGTTTCCGACAGCGGCGTGGTGCTGCTCACGCAGCGTCTGTTCTACACAAAGGAGAACGACAAGGTCTACTCCGACGCCCCGGTGACGATCGTGCGCGGCCCGGGCGACACCCTGTACGGAAAAGGGTTCGAGTCCGACAAGAACTTGCGCAACTACACCTTCTATGAGCCGCGCGGCGTAACAGAGCGCAAGATCGATCTCGACTTGGAGCGGCACGTTCGGCCCAGGCGCGTGCGTGCGGACTCGGCGGTGGGGCAAAGTCGGCCGCCCTCAGGTGGAGCACCGGAGTAGCCGGGGGGAGGGAAGATGAAGACGGGTGTGGTGGGAAGAGACGGTGCGCGACTGACGGTCTTCGTGGGCGTGGTGCTCTTCGCCTGCGTTTGTCTTCGCGCCCGCGCTCAGGATGAGCGGCTGCGACTTATCAGGGCCGCACGTCTCAGCGGGCAGACAGTGGAGGGGCGGATTCTGCAGAGACTGGAAGGGGACGTCCTCTTTCGTCAGGGGCGCGCCACCATGTCATGCGAGCAGGCGCTCCGCGACGAAGCAGCAGGCACCGTGGTCTTCATCGGCCGCGTGCGCATCGATACCGGAAGACGCAGGCTGTACGCCGCGCGCGTCGCCTACAACGAGTTCAGCCGCGTGGAGGAGGCAGAGGGGCATCCGGTGGTCTATGATAGCACGCGGCGGCTGGCAGCCGAGAGGCTGACCTACTTCGAGCCAGAGGAGCGGGCGCTGGCCTCGGGGCGGGTCATTCTTGCCGACACCGCCCGCTTCACCACGCTCACCTGCGGCCGACTGGAGTACTTTCGTGCCACCGGCTATGGGGTGGCCACAGATTCCCCCCGTCTGGTTAAGACGGACAGCACCGGGGGCGATTCGCTAGTGCTGCTGGGCGACAAGATGGAGGTCTTCGACGCAGGGGCGCGCGCCCTGGTCACCGACAGCGTCACGCTCAGCAAGGGGCGCCTGCTCGTGAGCTGTGGCAGAGCCGAGTACTTCGACGACGAGCAGAAGGTGGTGCTCACGGCCTCGCCCCACGGGGTCTACGGCCAGGACCATCTGCGCGGCACGACAATGGAGGTGTTCCTCAACGGACAGGCGGTGCGCACCATCGTTGTCCAAGGCGAGGCGCTAATCACCTCGCCCAGTGACTCGCTCAACCCAGAAGCGCGCGTCAATCGCCTCACCGGGCAGCGGGTAACCATCCAGTTGGTCGAGGAACAGGTTCGAGAGATGACCATCGAGGAGCAGGCAACGAGCCTCTACCACGTGGTGGAAGAGGGCGAATTCAAGGGAGTGAACCTCATCAGCGGCGACCGGATACTCCTTTACCTTGAGGACGGCAAGTTGCGCCGCGTGCGCATCGAGAGCGCGCCGGGCAAGACCAGCGGTGTCTTCTACCCGCCGCGCCTGGAGGGAAGTATTCCCGCTGGCAATGGGCAAGGGACCAGACGAGCAACAGGATGACCCAGGCTGGAGGTGGTGACCACCGCATGCTCCTCCGCTCCGAGGAGCTGGTCAAGGTCTACAGCAAGAGAAAAGTGGTCAACGGGGTCTCCATCGAGGTGCGACAGGGCGAGATCGTTGGACTGCTGGGACCCAACGGAGCGGGCAAGACGACCACCTTCTACATGATTACCGGGATGATTCGTCCCACGGCCGGAAGGATTTTCTTGGACGAGTGCGAGATCACGCACTTGCCCATGTACCGGCGGGCGCAGACGGGAATTGCCTATCTGTCGCAAGAGCCGTCGATCTTCCGCAAACTGACGGTGGAGGAAAACATTCTGGCCATCCTGGAGACGATGGAGCTCAGCCGCGAGGAGCGGAGGCAACGCCTCGAGGAACTGCTCAACGAGCTGGACATCGCCCATCTGGCCAAGAACAAAGCCTATACCCTGTCCGGAGGGGAGAGGCGACGCGCGGAGATAACCAGGGCACTGGTCACCAAACCAAAGTTCATTTTGCTGGACGAGCCGTTTGCAGGGGTGGACCCCATCGCGGTGGAGGACATTCAGGCCATCGTCGCGCGCTTGAAGGAGAAGAATATTGGCGTGCTCATCACTGACCACAACGTCCATGAGACGCTTTCAATCACTGACCGGGCATATCTGCTCTACGAGGGGGTCGTGCTCAAGTCAGGGACCTCAGAGTTCTTAGCCAACGACCCCGAGGCGCGGAAGCTTTACCTGGGGGAGAAATTCCGCCTGGACCGTTGAGCGCCTGCCCGGCACAGTGAGAGAGCAAGAAAATAGGCGAGAGACTCTTCGGGAATGCGGCAAAGGAATGAGGTGAGAACCAAGGGAAAGCAACTGTGGAAACCTGTGGGAGCGAGTGGCTGTTGAATGTTGGTATGTGGGTGGCTGAGGCGGAGGACAGACTCTCCTGCCGGCCCAGAAGGAAGGAGGTGCAGAGCGCATGGTAAACCTGTCGCAAAGACTGTCCATGCAGCTGCGGCAGTCACCGCAGCAAGTGCTGCTCTCTTCCTTGCTCCAGTTACCGATCCTCAGTCTCGAACACCGCATCAACTTGGAGCTGGAGACCAATCCCCTTCTGGAAATCGATACGGACATGGAAGAAGAGCTGGAGCAGGAGGAAATCCCAGAGCAGAGCTTAGAGCTGGAAAGCCCCGACGAGTCCGATGAGCAGGAAGTCGACTATGATACCATTCACGACCAGAAGGAAGAGCAGGAGATGGACTGGGAGACCGTGCTCAACGATCAGGATTCCTACGAGCACTGGATCCCCAGGGAGAAGGACGCCGAGCAATTCGAGCGACCGGAGGTCTATCGGGAGACGCTCACCGACCACCTGCTCAATCAGTTGCACCTGACCGACCTCTCCGACCAGGAGATGGCCATCGGCGAACACCTCATCTGGAATATCAACAGCGCTGGCTACCTGGCCACCGATGTGCACAGCGTGGCCGATACTTTCGAGGTGGACGAAGAGGTCGTCGAGAAGGTGCTCGAGGTCATCGAGCATTTCGATCCGCCCGGCATAGGTGCCCGCAATCTGCAGGAGTGTCTGCTCATTCAGCTCCTGGAGCAGGAGGAGCCGCACCCCTTGGCGGTGGCCATCATTCGCGACCACTTCGACGACTTTAAGAACTTGCGCTTCGAGAAGCTGGCCAAGACCTTGGGAGTCAGCTTAGACGAGGTGAAAGAGGCGGTCGAGGAGATCAAGAAACTCAATCCCAAGCCAGGGGAGGGGTACGTCGCCTACGACGACAATTACGTTGTGCCGGACATAACGGTGGTCAAGGAAGATGGCGAATTCAAGGTGGTGCTCAACGACTGGAACATCCCCTCGTTGCGCATCAGCAAATCGTACCGGCAGATGTTGGCCGACAAGAAGAACACGCCCAAGGAGGCGAGGGACTATATCCGGCAGCGATTAGAGTCGGCGCGTTGGCTGATCAATTCCATCCAGCAAAGGCGACAGACCATCATCCGCGCCATGGAGGCTATTGTTCGGCGGCAGAGGGACTTCTTCGAACACGGCCCCGAGCACATCAAGCCGATGATCCTCAAGGACATCGCCGACGACATTGGCATGGACATTTCCACCGTGAGCCGAGTCACCAACGGCAAGTACGTGCAGACCGAGTTCGGCGTCGTTGAGCTGAAGTACTTTTTCAGTGAGAAGATCCATCGCGACGACGGCGAGGATGTGTCCAACAAGGTGATCAAGAATCTCATCAAGGAGATCATTCAGAAGGAAGACCCGAAGAAGCCGCTCAACGACCAGAAGATCGCGGAGATGCTCAAGGCTCAGGGGTACAATGTGGCCAGGCGAACGGTGGCCAAGTATCGCGAACAGATGATGATTCCCATTGCCCGACTGCGGCGGGGTCTTTAGAAAGCAGCGGAGGAGCTCCGACCGTGTACATGACGCATGGGGAGTGCCGCGGTTGGTGGCGGTGCGGCCGCATGCACGCCACCACCATCTTGGGCGTGCGCCACAAAGGCGAAGTGGCGCTGGCCGGCGATGGCCAGGTGACCTTCGGCGACGCCGTGCTCAAGAACAACGCCAAGAAGGTACGGAAGATCTACAACGACACGGTGCTGGCTGGCTTTGCCGGAGCGGCGGCGGATGCCCTCACCCTGTTTGACCGCTTCGAGAAGCGGTTGGAGGAGTCGCATGGCAACCTGGGCCGCGCCGCGGTAGAGCTGGCAAAAGACTGGCGCAGCGACCGCTACCTGCGCCGCCTGGACGCCACCTTGGCGGTGATGGACAAGAAGCAGACTTTCATCATCTCTGGCACCGGCGAGGTCATTGAGCCCGATGACGACGTGGTCGCCCTTGGCTCGGGCGGTGGCTACGCGCTGGCAGCGGCGCGTGCCCTGATCAAGCACACCGACCTCAGCGCGCGCGACATTGTCCGGGAGGCCATGCAGGTCGCTTCGTCCATCTGTATCTACACCAACAACAAGATTACGATGATCGAGCTTTAGCTGCGCTATGAGAGGGCGAGCCAAGGGCGCGGAGCACAAGATGAAAGAGCTCACGCCGCGAGAGATAGTGCGGGAGCTGGACCGCTACATCATCGGCCAAGAGAAGGCGAAGAAGGCGGTGGCAATTGCCTTGCGCAACCGCTGGCGGCGTCTGCAGGTGGACGAGCGGCTGCGCGAAGAGATCATGCCCAACAACATCATTCTCATCGGCCCGACGGGCGTGGGCAAGACCGAGATCGCGCGACGCCTGGCCAAGCTGGCCAACGCCCCGTTCATCAAAGTGGAAGCCTCAAAGTTCACCGAGGTGGGTTATGTGGGCCGCGATGTGGAATCCATCATCCGCGACCTGGTGGACCTGGCGGTGGCGATGACGCGCAACGAGAAGGCCGAGGAGCTGGAGCCGCGCGCCGAGCAATTGGCCGAAGAGCGCCTGCTCGATCTGCTCTTGCCGGAGAGCGGCGATGGCAAGGAGGACAACCCCGGGCCTCGGCAGCGTCTGCGCAACACCAGAGAGAAGCTGCGTCGCCGGCTGCGCGCTGGCCAGTTGGAAGAGCGCACGGTGGAAATGGAAGTGCCGGTGGACTCCATGTCCCTCATGCAGATCATCTCGCCGCTGGGCGTCGAGGAGATGGGCGTCAACGTCCAGGAGCTGCTCGGCCCCATGGTGCCCAAGAAGGTCAAGAAGCGCGAGATGAAGGTTGCCGAGGCGCGCCGCTACCTGGTGCAGGAAGAGCTGCAAAAGCTCATCGACATGGAGGAGGTGGTGCGCGAAGCCATCGCCCGCGTGGAAGACTCCGGGATAGTCTTTCTGGACGAGATCGACAAGATCGCCGGCGAGAAGAGCGCCGTGGGCCCCGACGTCTCCCGCGAAGGAGTACAGCGCGACCTGCTGCCGGTCATCGAAGGCACCACCGTGCTGACCAAGTACGGGCTGGTGCGCACCGACCACATCCTGTTCATCGCCTCAGGAGCATTTCACGTGTCCCGGCCTTCGGACTTGATCCCCGAGCTCCAGGGCCGCTTCCCCATTCGCGTGGAACTCCACAGCCTGACCACCGAGGACTTTATGCGCATCCTCACCGAGCCGGAGAACGCCCTCATCAAGCAGTACACAGCGCTCTTGGAAAGCGAGGGGGTGCATATCAGATTCACCCGTGGGGCACTGTGGGAAATCAGCGAGACGGCCACCAAGGTCAATGGGCGCACCGAGAACATCGGCGCCCGCCGTCTCCATACGATTCTGACCACGCTGTTGGAGGACATCCTCTACCAGCTGCCGGACGAGAACATCAAGACCGTGACCATCACCCAGAAGCAGGTGCGCGAGACCCTGCGCGACATTGTGGAAGACGAGGATTTGAGCCACTACATTCTGTGACCGGAGGTGGAACTGATGAAGCGCGACTTTCTTGCCATCACCGACTTTTCCTGTCAAGAGGTAGAAGCCACACTGCAGCTTGCCAAGAGGCTGAAGCGCGAGGCAAAGAAGGGCAAGTTGCAGCCCCTGCTCAAGGGCAAGACCTTGGCGATGATTTTCGAGAAGCCGTCTGCCCGCACCCGCGTCTCCTTCGAGGTGGGCATGTTTCACTTAGGGGGTCACGCCCTCTATCTTGGCCCCAACGAGATCGGCTTGGGGAAGCGCGAATCGGTGGCGGATGTGGCGCGCGTGCTCTCCCGCTACTGCGACGGGATCATGGCCCGCCTGTTCGGCCACGAGACGATCGAGGAGCTTGCCCGCTACGCCTCCGTGCCGGTAGTCAACGGCCTTACCGACCTGTTCCACCCCTGCCAGGTGATGGGGGACGTGCTGACTATCATCGAACACAAAGGGCGCATGCAGGGGCTCAAGGTGGCGTGGGTAGGCGATGGCAACAACGTCGCGAACTCGTGGCTCAACATGGCCTCACGACTCCCCTTCACGCTGCACCTGGCCTGCCCGGAGGGATACGATCCCAACCAGGCCATCTTGGAGCGTGCCCGCACCGCGGGTTTGAGCGACATCAAAATCTTCCGCGACCCCAAAGAGGCGGTGCGGGGCGCTGACGTCATCTACACCGATGTGTGGGCAAGCATGGGGCAGGAGGCCGAGGCGGAGGCGCGCAAGAAGGTCTTTCGGCCCTACCAGGTGAATGACGAGCTGGTGAAACTTGCCGCTCCGGAGTGCATCGTCATGCACTGTCTGCCGGCACATCGCGGCGACGAGATCACCGATGCGGTCATCGACGGCCCGCATTCGGTGGTCTTTGGCGAGGCGGAAAACCGCTTGCACGTGCAGAAGGCCATCCTCGTGACCCTGATGCGCAGCTGAGGGCAATTCACCAAGCGAGGAGCGCGCCGTGGAGATCGTCCGCTACAAAGAGCATCACGCGGAAGAATGGGAGCGCTTCGTGTGGGCCGCCAACAACGGCACCATCTTCCACACCCGCCGTTTCCTTTCCTATCACCCGCCGGCAAGGTTTGAGGACCATTCCCTGCTCTTTCACAAGCGCGGGAAGCTCTTGGCGCTGCTGCCGGCGGTGCGCATCGATCGCGGGAATTCCAACGTGCTCTCCTCGCATTGCGGGGCCTCCTACGGCGGGTTCGTGGTGAAGCCTGACCTCTCCATCCGCGATGCGTTCATGCTGGTGGACGCACTGTTGGACTACGCCCGGTCGCAGAGATTCGACGTGCTGGAGCTGACCCACCCGCCGCAGGTGTACTGGGAGAAGCCCAGCAACTACATTGACTTTGCCCTGTTTCAGCGCAATTTCGTCTACAAGAAGCGGGAGATTTCCAGCGTCGTTCCTCTGAATTTCCCGCCTGAACGGGTGTTAGAGACCTTTAGCGCGGAGTCGCGGCGGGCGGTGCGGCGTGCCCTCAAGCTGGGGGTGCTGGTGCGCCGCTGCGATGACTACGAAGACTTTTACCAGATTCTGCAGAAGAACCTGAAGATGCGGCACAACGTGCGCCCGACGCATACGGTGGAGGAACTTATCAGACTCAAGGGCCTCTTTCCGGAGCGCATTCACCTGGTGGCCGCGTTCGTGATGGAGCGGATGGTCGCCGGCGTGGTGCTGTTCTACTGCAACAGCCGCAGCAACCTCGCCTTCTACATCAGTCACAACGAGGAGTACCAGCAGTACCGGCCGGTCAACCTCCTCTTCTACGAGATCTTCCAGGACTCCATCCGTGAGGGATTTCGCTGGTTCGATTTCGGTATCTTCACCGTGAACATGGAGCCTAACTGGGGGTTGGGGCATTTCAAGGAAGGGTTCGGCGCGCAGGGAGTGTTCCGGGACACTTTTCACCGCGCCGTGTGAGGGCGGGCCCAACGGTACCGACACGCCTTGAGTGGGTCCTCCATGCCGCTGCGTATCCTGCACATTGCCCCGTTCAATACCTCTGATGTCCCCATGACCTTGGTGCGTGCCGAGCGAGCGATGGGGCACTACAGTCGCCTGGTGACCCTTGCCCGCGATCCGCGCGCCTTCGAAGAGGACATCTGCCTCGAGCTTCCTTTCTTGGACTGGTGGGGGACGCGCCTGGCGAAGCGGCTGGTGGCCGATCCGAACAGGCTGCGCGTGGACAACGTCGCTCGCATTCCGGAGCACGTGCCGCTCACATGGCGTCCGCGGGGTCGGGCAGAGGCCTATCTTGTTCGACTGCGCGAACGCCTGTGGGCGCCGGCCATACGCCGGGCCATCCGTGACCACGACTTGACCAACTTCGACGTCTACCAACTGGACGGCGGCCTGGAGTTCACCCGGGACGGCCGCTTTGTGGCTGCCCGCAAGCGAGAAGGCAAGCGCGTCATCTGCTGCTACACCGGTAGCGACCTGCGCACGCGCGGTGTGATCTCCGCCATTGACCGCATGGCTGACCTGACGGTGACCGTGGAATTTGACCATCTGCGGCTGCACCCCTCCATTCACCATGTCTTCTTCCCGTTCGAAGTGGAGCGCTTCCGCCCGGTGAGCGAGCGCAGGCCTGGCCCGCTGCGGATAGGCCATGCGCCGACCAGCCGCAAGGCGAAGGGGAGCGACATCATCATCCCGGTGATTGCTTCGTTGGCTGCGGAATATGGGCTGGAGATGGTGCTCATCGAGAACCTCCCCTACAAGGAGGCGATCCGGCGCAAAGCCGACTGCCACATCTTCGTCGACCAACTTGGCGACCTGGGCTATGGCATCAACTCCTTGGAAGCGCTGGCCATGGGCATCCCGGTGTGCTCCTGCCTGGCGCCGGGATTTGCCGAGCGCTACCCGGATCACCCCTTTGTGGTAGTGGACGCCACGAATTTGCGCGAGCAACTTGTTCGTCTGCTCACCGACCCTGGCTTGCGCCAGCGCCTCGGCATGGCGGGGAGGCGATGGGTAAAAGAGCACCACGACAGTCGGCAGGTGGCAGCGCGTATTCACCAGCTGGCAGGGCTCCCATGACCGCCGCCAAGCTGCGCATCCTGTTTGTCAACTCCATCCAGATGTTCGGCGGCGGCGAGGTCTGGATGCTGCGCACCTTGGCGTTGCTCAAGGAGCGGGGGCATCGCGCTTGGTTGCTCTGCCGTCCAGGCACGCGACTGGCGGCGGAGGCCAGCCGCCAGGGCATCCCGGTGGTGACGATGCGCATGCGCGGCGACTTTGACCCGCTGGTTATCTGGCAGGTCTATCGCCTGCTCAAGCGGTTGCGCGTGCAGGTGGTGCTGACCAACATGGACAAAGAGCTGCGCTTCGCCGGCATTGCTGCGCGCCTGGCCGGGGTAAAGACCGTTTTCCCGAGAAGGGGCATAGACTACCCGCTCAAGAACCGGTGGCGCTATCGTTTTGCCTACACCCGCATAGCGAGCGCGGTCATTGCCAACTCCCAGGCCACTGCTAATGCGCTCCTCCGCAATGCGCCATGGCTCGCCAGAGAGGAGATCGTGGTCATCCACAACGGCATTGACCCTGCTCCCTTTGCGAAGGCGCGTCCGCGGCTGCGGGAAGAGCTGCGGATTTCTCCTGGGGCGAAAGTGGTGGGATTTGTCGGCCAGCTCGACGAGCGCAAGGGCATCTGCTACCTGCTGAAGGCGTTCCGCCAGGTCCATCGCCGCCATCCGGAGGCAGTGCTGCTCATGGTCGGCGAAGGGCCACTCAAGGGGTGGGTGGCCGAAGCTGCGGCGCAGGTCAACCTTCCCGTCATCCTGGCTGGATTCCGCGATGATGTTCCCGCGGTGATGCAGAGCATCGACCTGCTGGTGCTGCCCTCCCTGTGGGAGGGTTTTGGCATAGTCCTCATCGAAGCCATGGCGGCCGGCAAGCCGGTGGTGACCACGGCGGTGAGCAGCATGCCGGAAATCGTGGTCGACGGCGGCACCGGGTTGCTGGTTCCTCCGGCCGACGCCGGGGCCCTGGCAGAGGCGATGTGCACTTTGCTTGCCGATCCTGCCCTGCGCCGGAGGATGGGCCGTGCGGGCAGAGCGCGGGTCGCCGCGCACTTTAGCGATCAGAGGATGGTGGCCGAACTGGAACGGTTGTTTCTCCAGAAGGTGCGGCACATGCAAAAATGTTGTTGATTTTCAGTTTTTATTTTGATAGCTTTGCGCCGAATTGGAAGAAGTGCAACACCAAGTGTGGGAGAGGGTATAGGCAATGAGTGGCGGCGACGATTCCCGTCGATGGCTCGACGATGAGTGGTCCCCGGACTATGACCCAGACGAAGAGCCGTGGGACGACGACAGCTGGGAGGAGAAAGAGGAAGAGGGGGAAGAGTGGGATGAGGAGTGGGACGAGGAAGAAGACTGGGACGAGGACCTCGATGAGGAAGAGGACTGGGAGGACGAAGAATACCTCGACGAGGAAGAAGAGGAGGAGTGGGGAGATCTTGACGACTGGGAAGACAACTAACCAGTTACCATCCGTCGAGCACACTCAGGTGCACTCCATGTATCCGCCCACGCCGCTCGTGGGCGTTGCTGTTTTGGTGGAACGCCATGGGGCGGTGCTGCTGGTAAAACGGGCTTGTCCTCCCAACGCCGGCCGCTGGTCTCTGCCCGGCGGTCATGTGGAGCTTGGCGAGCCCCTCAAGGAAGCCGCCCGCCGGGAGGTGGCTGAGGAGTGCGGCATCGACGTCGAGGTGCAGGAGCTCCTCGATGCCCATGAGCATATCGAGCGCGACAATTGTGG
The DNA here is from genome assembly GCA_024655945.1 of candidate division KSB1 bacterium. Lineage (NCBI taxonomy): Bacteria > Pseudomonadati > Candidatus Zhuqueibacterota bacterium. The sequence continues at coordinate 169,549 of JANLFK010000006.1, read as the reverse complement.
TGCGGTGCGGTTTCACTTCGTGTTGGTGATCTTCTCAGGTCAGTATGGCGGCCGAACCCTCCGCCCGGCAAGCGACGCAGCAGCCGCCGCGTGGGTCCCTTTGGCAGAGCTCCCTCGCTATGAAGTGACGGAGATGGTGCGCTCCCTGCTGGACAAGGTGGTTGCCCGGAATGGGAAACCCGCACCTTGCCCTCCGGACAAATGAGCCTCACCCATTTTCCTCGTCCGCAAAATGAACGATCGCGATGAGCCTCCCCTTGCCGAAGATGCGCCCGAGTTCTTCGTGGTGAAGGACGAACTCGACCTGCATGGATTCTTCCCGGAACAAGTGCCCGAAGTGGTGGAGGAATTCTTGCGCCATGCGTGCGCCTCGGGCTTTGCCCGGGTGCGCATCGTCCACGGCAAGGGGCGCAGCAAGTTGAAGTGGGCGGTCCATGGCGTGCTGCGCTGCCACCCGCTGGTGGAGGCCTTTGGCGATGCTCCTCCGGAGGCAGGCGGCTGGGGGGCCACGATTGCCATACTCCGTTGTGCCAAGGACCAGACAGGCACGGCCCCTTGACCGGAGCTCCAGGGCGCCGCCGGAGCGCCATGTGCGCGGGGTTTGGTTGTTAGGCAAGGCGTGGCAATTCTGCGAGGATGGTTTCGGCCAGGCTAAGCAGCCACGCGAGGCCGCAAGGACTGTGGAACCCGGGGCCGGCATGCGCCAATTTGTGCTTGACTTCCTTGTTTTTCCTCACTAAATTAGCTGCAGTTTCCGGCCCAAGCGGCGGCCGGGGAGTTCTGCGACGGAGATCGGGAGGTGGCCTTGATTCAGGACCCGGCAACATACTCGCTCAACTTTGGTCCCACCGCCACGTGGGTGGCCTTCATTGTGGGCGTACTCATGTACGTGGTGGGTTTCTTCGGTGGGCTCAGGCTCAATGTGGCCAAGATGATCACGGCAGTCATTCTATCTTCGGCCATCTCGGTGGTGGCCCGGCCCTTGGTCAACCGCGTGCATGTCTTTGTGGCTTCCATCCTGGGCGGCGAAATCGCCGGCTTTGCGATCCCGCTCCTTTGGACGGTCTTTGTGTTGGGCGTCTGCCTGAGCCTGTACGAGTCGTTTACCGTGACCGCCAAAGAGGTACACCCGATGAAGTGAGGACGCCCCAGCGACCATGATGGGCGCGATCCCCCGACGAGGCAACGAGGAGCGTGGCGATGGTGGAGTTCCAGTACTTTGCAGGATGCCCCAACGCGGCAGAGACGTGGCGGCACCTCCAGGAGCTGATAGCAGAGGGCTTTCTGCTTCCAGATGAGGTGCACGTCACCGAGGTAAACGACGCAGAAGCAGCACGGCGGATGCGCTTTGCCGGGTCGCCAACCGTGTTGGTCGACGGCGTGGACATCTACACGGAGGAAGAGCCGCGAGAAGCCAACTTTGCCTGCCGTGTCTACCTCGTCAACGGGATGAGGACGGGTGTGCTTCCCAAGGAATTCATTCGTCAGCAAATAGGCAAACTGCGGGGCGGCACTTCCCGCTGCGGGAAGTCCGGGTCATAGGCCTGACCAGCATCGGCTGGTCAGCATGTTGCCGTCAAACTGAGGAGACATCGCCATGTACGCCTTGGACGAGTTGACGCTTCGATGCCTGGCCGAAACGAGCTTTGCCAAGTACGGCCCGCACATCGCCCTTTCTTTCGTTGATGAACCGGCGCTCACCTTCAACGACCTCAAGCGCGCAGTGGCGGCTACCGCCCACGCGTTGAAGAAGAGGGGGGTCAAGCAGGGAGACAGAGTGGCGATCCTCGGGGAGAACAGCCCGCAGTGGGGCATCGCCTACTTGGCGGTCGTCACCATGGGCGCGGTGGTGGTGCCCATTCTGCCTGACTTTCACAAGTCGGAAGTGCACCACATCATCCGCAACTCGGGGGCGAAGGTGCTCTTTGTGGCCAGCAAGCTGGTGCACAAGGTCGAAGAGAAGCGACTCGGGGATTTGAAACTGCTGGTGGGGCTTGACCCCATCGAGCGTCGCGACTTGCCGTACAAAGTGGAAAACCTCAGCAAGCTGATCGACGAAGGGGCCAGGGAGACCACCCTGCCGGCGGCCAAGATCAAAGAGGGTGACCTCGCCGAGATCCTCTATACTTCTGGTACGACCGGCCACTCCAAGGGGGTGATGTTGTCCCACAAGAACATCACCTACAACGCCCTGCAGGGTCTGCGGGCGGTCCCAATTGGCCCGGAGGACACGCTGCTATCCATCCTCCCCATGGCTCACTCGTACGAGTGCACCATGGGTTTCCTTGCCCCCTTGTGTGGTGGGGCCAAGATCTACTACATCAAGGGGCTGCCCACCGCACAGACGCTGCTTCCCGCCTTGGAGCAGATCCGGCCGACCATTGTCCTTTCCGTGCCGCTGATCATGGAGAAGATCTACAAGAAGAAGGTTCTCGGCGAGATCGGGGAAAAGTTCTTGGTGAAGGACCTGTACAAGCTGGCGCCGATGCGCAAGGCACTCAACAAGGTTGCCGGCAAGCGGCTCTACAAGGCCTTTGGCGGCAACCTGCGCTTCATCTGCTTCGGTGGCGCCGCACTGAACCCGGAGGTGGAGACGTTCCTGCGCCAGGCGGGCTTCCCGTACATCTCTGGCTACGGTTTGACCGAATCGGCGCCTCTTCTCACGGTCAATCCGGAAGGGAAAGTCAAGTTCCAGTCCTGCGGCAAGGCAGTTGAGGGCGTGGACCTGGAGATTGTGGACCCTGATCCCCAGACGGGCATCGGCGAAATCTACGCGCGCGGGCCCAATGTGATGCTCGGCTATTACAAGAATCCGGAGGCCACCAAGCAGACCCTTCTGGACGGGGGATGGCTGGTCACCGGCGACCGCGGCTACTTAGACGATGACGGGTACCTGTACATCAAAGGCCGCTCTAAGAACGTCATCGTCGGCCCGAGCGGCGAGAACATCTACCCCGAGCAGATCGAAGCCAAGCTGGCCGAGAACAACTATGTGCTGGAATCGCTGGTGTACGAGCGCAACGGCCGCTTGGTGGCACGCGTCCACTTGGACTATGACCATTTGGACCAAGAAATGGGGTTGCACAAGATGGATGGGGAGCAAGCCTCGCGCAAGATTCAGGAGGTCCTTCAGGCCATCAAGAAAGAGGTGAACGAGAAGGTCTCCACCTTCTCGCGCATTCACGAGATCATCGAACAGCGTGAGCCCTTCGAGATGACCCCCACCAAGAAAATCAAACGGTATCTCTACACCGCTTGAGCGAAAGTGGCGGTGGCTCTTCCTTGAGCCGGTCTCCGTGCGGGGGCCGGCTTTTTCATTTGTCGCCACCGGGGTTTTCTCTCCGTGGTGGCGACAGGGAGGCGGCCAGTAGGGCGTCGATAGCCTGGTGGAGTGGCTCCTTGCTCTTGTCCTGTTGGCGAGCCAAGCCCACGCACACCCTTCCCAGAGCGGCGTACGCGGCGGCAAGATCCGGTAGCCCAGTGAGTGCGCGCAGATGCTTCTCCACCGTGCCGAGGTCGCCGCGCGCGATGGGGCCGGTGAGTGCACGCACAGGCCCTTGGGCTACGAGGTTGGCGGCTGTCTGCGCCAGGAGCGGAGCAAGCGTCCGCGCAGCGGTCGCCTCGTCGAAGCCCAACGCTGCTAACAGGCGCATGGCGCTTGCCTGCAGAGCCACCACGTAGTTTGATGCAAACACACAGGCCAGGTGGTAGAGCACGTTCTTGGGGCCCGGGAATTCCACAGGAACAGCACCGACACGACAGAACAGCGGTGCCAGACGCTGACGGGCTTCAACATCACCTTCCAGCGTTACGTACGCGCCGTTCCAGAGTTGCCAGTCCTCCTCCCGCCCTGCGAAGGTCATGACTGGGTGCGCTGAGGCCACCAGTCCCCCTATGGTCCGCAGGGGAGCCAGAACCGCGGAATCCAAGACCCCGGAAGTGTGCGCCACGACCGTGCCAGGGCGGATAGCGCTGCAAGAGCTCAATGGGGTGACCACCTCGGGCAGCGCGTCGTCGGGCACGGCCAAGAGGACAAAGTCGGTGGGACTGGTGAGCGCCGCGACTGAAGAGGAAGCGATGCTGGCAGCACTGAGGGTCGCACACCGCCTGGCTTTGGCCAAGTCTTGGTCGACGATGCCGGTCACTCTTAGGCCGGCCTTGTGCAGCGCGATGGCGAAGCTGCCCCCCACTCGTCCTGCGCCCACCAGGGCGATGCTTTCCGCTCCTCCGTTGGCACCCGCCATGTTCGCCTTCCCGGTCGATGCCTAAGTGCGACGGTAGACCGCAGCCGCCGCATAGCCCACCACGTATCCGCCTCGCACGCCGGTCACATCAGCGGAGTTGGTTTGCGCAAGCACCGTCACCGTGTCAGCCTTGAGCAGGCGGGCGGCATGCAACATGACGCTCACCGGACCGGCCCCGCACGCCATGTACTTCCCTTGACTCGCCCCTGCGGCGAAATCCTCGGGATCGAAGGCTTCTAACGCGGCAAGCGTGCGGGAGTCGGCCAGCCTGCACTCCTCGTAGGAGTAGCCGTGGTAGAGGTCGGTGCTTGCCACAATCAGCACCTGGCGCTCGCCGATGGCCTGCGCTATTGCCTCGCCAAAGCGACGGCTGCTCGCCCCGTGATAGTCCGAGATGACGATGGGCACAATCGGCATTCCCGGCAATGCTTTTTGCAGGAAAGGGAGGTGCACCTCCAACGAGTGCTCCGCGTTCTCACCGTGCACCTCGTGGCCGCGCGGGGAAAAGGTTACCCCCTTGCCCTGCGCGACGATCTGCTCGGCAAGCTCCCTGTCCACAGCCACCTCCCCCAAAGGCGTGGCGTAGCCCGAGAAAGGAGAGACGGCCGCCTCACGGAAAACTTCGCGGTGGCTGGGGGCCATGATGACCACGCTCTCGTATGGCTTGCCCATGACCTGCTTGTACGCGGCTGCCGCAGTAGACCCCGAGTACAGATACCCGGCGTGAGGCGCCACCAGGCCGACAATCTGGCCTGGAATGTTTCTTTCCGGAGCCTCGGCCAAAAGACGCGTGACCAATGTGTCGAGCTGTCGAGGGTTCGCGGGGTAGAATGCACCGGCAAAGGCGGCTGGCCGCGTATGCTCTGCTGACCTCATAGTCCTTACCCCTCCATTTGCCCTCGTCTCCCAAACCCGTGGCGACCCAAGGCGGTGCAAGTCACCCGGTGATGACGGCCCGTTTGTTAATATAAGACTTTTACGCTAAGAAGCAAGTCAAAAGTTGTGCGAACGTGAAGAGGTTAGGCAAAAACTCGCAGTGCTGGTGCGCAGCCGCATCTTAACCCTTGACATCGTCACTGCAAAGTGCTATTTTTCGTGGTGCCTGTGGTCTCGCGAAGATGCGTCAAAAGGAGACAAGTGGTAGAAGCGAACTGTTTGCCCAAGAAAACACGAAGGAGAGTGGCTCTCTGGTGTATTGTTGGTTGGCTGTTCGCTGGTGCTGTGTCTTTGACCGCGGCAGGCGGCGGAGCAGCCAGGCACGACGAGGCCCGGCGGAGCATTGAGGCCATGTGGGCCGAGGTCAAGCCGGAGATCGACGGCTGTCTGCTCGACTTGGCGTGGCAGGCGGTTGCCTTTCAGGGCGACTTTGTGCAGCGCGAGCCTCAGGAGGGCGCAGCCTGCAGCGAACGCACCGAGGTGGCCGTCCTCTATGACTCGGAAAACCTCTACCTGGGCGTTAGGTGTTATGACACAGAGTCGGAGCGCCTCGTCGCCAGAGAGATGCTCCGCGACACACAGCTTGACGACGATGACAACTTTGAGATAGTGATCGACTCTTACCGCGACCGGCGCAGCGGCTTCTATTTCGTCGTCAACCCTCGCGGGGCGATGCGGGACGCAGTCTTCAGCAACGAGGGGCGCAATTTCAATCCCTCCTGGGATGGCATCTGGAAGTGCCGCACGGAAGTGAACCACCTCGGCTGGTTCGCCGAGATCGCCATCCCGTGGAAGACGTTGCGCTTTGCCCGCCAAGACACGCAAGTGTGGGGCATCAATTTCGCGCGCACCATTCGCCGCAAGAATGAATACGCCTATTGGCAACTGGTGCCCCGCGACATCGGCTGGGTGGGTCTGTTCCGCTTGTCGGAAGCAGGCACTTTGCGCGGGCTTGCGGGATTGCATGGCGGCGGCACCTGGGACATCAAGCCATACGTGGTAGGGGGCATCGAACGCGACGCGAACACCTCCTTCGCCACCCTGCGCAAGGGCGACCTCGGCCTGGACGCCAAGGTGTTGCTCACGCAGAATGTCGTCGTCGACCTGACGGTGAACCCGGACTTTGCCCAGGTGGAAGCCGACCGCGAACAGGTGAACCTGACCCGTTTTTCCCTCTACTTCCCGGAAAAGCGGGAATTCTTTTTGGAGGGGGGCGATGTTTTTTCCTTCGGAAGTGGGCGCGGCAACATGGAGCTTTTCTACAGCCGCCGCATTGGCCTGGCCAACGGGGTGGCGATTCCCATTATCGGCGGCGCCAAGTTGGTGGGTAAGATTGGCAACTACCAGGTGGGCGCCCTGAACATGGTCACCAGCCGCAAGACCCTGGAAGACGGCGAGGTGGTGCCCGCCGCCAATTTCAGCGTGCTGCGGGTACGGCGCGACCTGATGAGCAGGGCATCCTTGGGACTGCTCTTCACGTCCAAGGACCAACTGAGCAGTGCGGCGTATGGCCGCTCGTTTGGTGTCGACGGGTTCTTCCCGCTGACCGACCACTTGACCGTGAGCGGCTGGGCAGCGGGTGAGTTCGGCGCCGGCGATGAGAGGCTGGCGCCCAAGGCCCTGCTCCGGCACTCGGCCTCCGACCTGAGCGTGCGCTACCACAGTGACCTGTGGTCTTTCGGGGGCGGCGTGCAGGACGTGGGCGCGGCATTTGACCCAGCCATGGGCTTCGTGCGCCGCAGAGATTTTCGTCGCGCCCAAGTGAGCGGCGAGTACTCGCCGCGGCCGCGCAACGCCACGGTGATTCGGCAGTTCAGCTACCGCCTGGGTGCGGATTGGCGTACCGACCACGCGGGGACGATGTTAGACAACGGTCTCGACGCCTCCTTCGGCGTGCGTTTCCAGAATAGCGCCCGCTTCGAGCTCGGCGTGAGCAGGGAATACGAATGGCTGCCAGAGGACTGGGAAATCCGCCCGGGGCTTGTAGTACCCCAAGGGGAGTACACCGGATACGAGGGGTTTGTGGAGCTCACTTCGGACCGCGGCCGCTCCCTATCCGGCTCCGTGGACCTGCACGCCGGCGACTACTACACCGGACACAACGTGGGACTGCGTGCGGAGAGTGAGCTTACCGCGATCCCCCAGGTGAAACTTGCACTCAACTACAGCCACAATTATGTGTCCTTAGCAGGGGGGCAATTCCACACCAATACGCTGGGAGTGCGGTTCTTCTACTTCTTTTCCACGGAACTCTTTTTCAAAGCATACGTTCAGTGGAATGACGACCGTTTGAACTACGGCGGCAAGCATCGCCTGGTCAGCAATTTTCTGCTGCGCTGGATCTACAGCCCAGGCAGCGACCTTTACGTGGTTGTCAACGATGGGCGCTTGGTGGGGCCAGGTGGGCAAGAGATCACCAATCGTACTGTGCTCCTGAAGGCTACGCGATTCCTGCGTACCTGAAAAGCCCACGGCCTCCAGCCAAGGTGACTCGTGCGGAGGGAGCGTATGCAGAGGCAGGGAGAGCTTTCCATACCGGCACTGCGCCGCTTCTTCGACAAGTGGCTGTACTGCACTTTTGTTGACCTTGGGTTGCGCGGCAACGGCGTGCGCGACTATCTCACCGACCTCTTGACACGTTTCGCGCGGACCGAGAACCTGTACCGCCTCAAGGCCTGGGGTGGGAAAGAGGTGCTCACCATAGTGGAGATGCTCTTGGAGGCGGAAGCACGTGCACATCCGGAGAGCCCCCAGTTCAATCCCAACGACGAACGGGAAATCCGGCGCCACGTGGGCGACTATACCATGTTTACGACGGGTATCTTTCGGGAGTACGTCACCAACATCGGCGTGCTGGACCTTTACCTCAAGCAGGGGGAACTGGCCTACTTAGGAGTGAGTGAGCTGGACGAGATCGCCGAGCGCCAGACAGCGCCCCTGTTCCGCCGCCTGTTCCGCGAGTTCGAAAGGCTCTCTGGCGCGCTGGACTACATGAAGAAGGTCTACCTCAGGCCAGACATCCAGCCGGGCGAATTCCGCAGCCTGATCGACCGCCTGAGTCGGTGGTAGCGGAGCGCCTGTGCCTTTCTGTCGGCCGCTGCTCTGCTGGAGCGGCAGCAAGATACGAGGAGGAATGCCATGCGTCTGAGGTTGCTGTCTGGGCTCCTGGGGGGAACTGCAGTCGTCGCCACCGTTGCGGCGCAACTCTTGGCCCAACACCCCTTCGACATCACCTCCTACGAACTCCATCTGCGCATCGACCCGTCCACGGAGACCATAAGCGGCGTCGCTACCGTGCGCTTTTGCAGCCGCGATTCCGCCTTGCAGAGCATTGAGCTGGATCTTTCCAGCGCCCTGACGGTGAGCGGTGTGGTGGGTAACAGTGCGGGCTTTGTTCATGCAAATGACCGCCTCACCGTGCAGTTAGACCATGCGCTGGCGCCGGGAGAGCATGCGGCGGTGGCGGTGTACTACGCTGGCAAGCCGCGCAATGTGGGTGGTCTTGGGATGGTGTTTGCGCGGGCGGCTAATGCCCCGAGCGTGCACACCATCAGCTGCCCCTACCATGCTTATCTGTGGATGCCGTGCCGCGACTACCCTGGCGACAAAGCGGATAGCGTGCGAATGGTCGTCACCGTACCGAGCTCCATGGTGGTTGCGTCCAACGGTCGCCCGCTCGCCCAGGAGCCCCACGGCGACGGCACGACGACTTTTACCTGGCTGGAGAGCTATCCCATTGCCACCTACCTCATATGCCTTACCGCCGGCAAGTACACGGTGCTGAACGATGCCTACACCAGCGTCAGTGGCAAAGTTGTGCCGCTCCAGTATTTTGTCTATCCGAGCGATGTGGCGAAGGCCCAGGAGGACTTTGCGGTGGTTCCGCGCGCCATGGCCGCCTTCGAACATTGGTTCGGCGAATACCCTTTTGCCGACGAGAAGTACGGCATGGCCGAGTGCCAGATGATTTTTGGCGGCATGGAACACCAGACAATGACCACTATCCACCCCAATTACATCACTGGGCAACACACCTACGACGACGTTTTTGTGCACGAGCTTGCCCACATGTGGTGGGGAGACTGCGTCACGGTGGAGAATTGGCACCACTGCTGGCTGAATGAAGGATTCGCCTCTTATGCCGAAGCCCTGTACCACGAGTACTATTCTGGCAAAGCGGCATATCATGCGCACATGAACACGAGCCTCAACGCTCTTCAATACAAGGAGCCCGTCTATCGCCACGATCTGAGCAACGCCATGGGCATTTTCGATGCAGTCGTCTACAACAAGGGCGCCTGGATCCTGCACATGCTGCGCGGCATGGTGGGCGACTCGGCCTTCAAGGAGATCTTGCGCCTTTACCGCCAACGTCACGAATATGGCAACGCCACCACCGAAGACTTTTGCCGGGTGTGCGAGGAGGTCGCTGGCACGTCTTTGGACTGGTTCTTTCAGGAATGGGTCTATGACCGCTGGCACCCCGAATACTTCTACGGCTACAGAGTCACCGATAAAGGGGTGGGGTATTCCCCCCGTTACGCGGTGAAGATGTTCATCGATCAGGAGCAGGCCATCGGCCCGCTCTTTCACATGCCCCTGCTCATCAACGTGCGCGCCCCGGCAGGTTACGAGTGGATTCTCTTGCCGCGAGTGGAGGAAAGATACCTCACCTTGTCATGGGAGACCGAGGTTCGCCCCGATACCATCTTGTTGGATCCAGACGGCTGGGTGTTGAAGGAGGCCAAGTCCACGACGCGTCCGGCAATCGGTTGTGTCGCTGCCACCGTTGTCCATGATTCCGGCAACAATGACGGCCGCGCGGACCCGGGAGAGATGGTGCAGCTCAGCCTGTTGCTCGACAATCGCGGCGTGGACGCAGAGGATGTGCAAATCGTGCTCTCCTGTCCGGATCCTGCGATTGCGCTTCGGCAAGACACAGCGAGGGTAAGTTTCTTGGAACACCGCGAGCAGAAAGCGGTCGGTCCCTTCGAGTTCGCGGTGAGCGACACTGCCACCGCTCGACGTGTGGCATTCGTTGCCCGCATGGGCGCAGCCGGCGGCTACGCCGCGTGCGATACCTTCACTGTTGGAGTGGGACGGGCGCCGCTGCTGCTGGTGGACGATGACGGCGGTGCTTCCTATGAGGGCTATTTCCTGAGCCCCCTGGCGGAACTGGGCACCTACGTGGACTACTGGAACTCCGCCCAGCAGGGGCCGCCCAAGGTCGCCGATCTCTCCAGCTACGACACGGTGATCTGGTTTACCGGCGACGACGACAGCACCACCCTCACTTCTGTGGAGCAGGCGGCCCTCGCCGACTACCTCGCCAAGGGGAGAAACCTCTTGCTCACCGGCCAGAACATCGCCTCCGACCTGATGGCGCGACGCTCGGCTCCCGACTCGGCCTTTTGTGCCGACCTCCTGCACATCGGGCTGGTGCAGCCGTCCACTTCAGACTATTTGGCCATGGGTGTGGCCGGCGATCCGATTGCTCCGGGACTCGTCATCAACCTGCGGGGGCAGTATGGTGCGGGCAACCAGACTGCTCCGGACGTGGTTACTCCCCTTGCCCCCGGCGTGGTGATGCTGAAATACCTGCCCAGCCAAGGTGGGGCTGCGGTGCACGGGCAGGATGCACGCACGGGCGCCAAGCTGGTCTATTTGGCCTTTGGATTCGAAGGCATTGGCGGGCCGTCGAAGACGACGGCGACCCAGCTGCTACAGAAGATTCTCGCCTGGTTTGCCCTTCCGAGCGGCGTTCATCCCGATCGACCCTCCGCCCTGCTCCCTGAGAGCTTCCGTTTGCTGCCGCCGCATCCGAACCCGTTCAACAGCAGCGTGGTCGTCCTCGTGGAGCTGCCCGCCAAGGCCAGGTTGCGATTGACAGTGGTGAACGCGGCCGGCCAGGTGACGCGCGTGCTGGTGGATGAGCAGCGCGCCCCCGGGCGCTACCGCGAGCGCTGGGATGGATGCGATGCGCAGGGGAACCCAGTGGCCAGTGGCGTCTACTACCTGCAGGCGGAAGCGGGAAATATGCGCGACAGCTCGAAGGTGGTCCTTCTCCGGTGAGTCCGCTTCCTGAAACGCCGGCGAACCATGCCGGAAAGGTGTCTTCCCAGCGGCCGAACACATTGGCCGACCAGGCGAAGGGAGCCGAGGTAGACTCTCCCCTGCCAGAAGGGCTGCCTCGTTTTGGATGGCGGACGGCTGTTGCGCAGCACGGGCTCATCACAGCAGAGAGGCGCGATGATGGACCTTGACTTCAGGCTGATGGCCATCGCCTACTGGGTCGGCGATTTCCTTCGCCCGCGCAGGCGCATTCTCCGTGAGGTGGATATCAAGCCGGGCTTTGCGATGGTCGATTACGGGTGTGGCCCGGGAAGTTACGTGCTTGTGGTGGCCGAGCTCGTAGGCGAGGAGGGAAAGGTCTATGCCCTCGATGTCCACCCGCGCGCGTTGCAGATGGTGCGGCGCCGGGCCGCAAATAAGCACCTCGGCAACGTGCACACCGTCCTTTCTCCCTGTTCCACATATTTGCCCGATGGGGCAATCGAGGTCGCTGTCCTGTACGACTTCCTCCACGACTTGAAGGAGCCGGAGGCGGTGTTGCGCGAGCTCTGGCGAGTGCTAAGCCCGAGGGCTCGCTTTCTGTGAGGAACCATCACATGCGGCCGCAGGCCATCGCAACGCGCGTTACCGGCACAGGCCTCTTCAGGCTGGCGCGCCAAGGAAAGTACACACTCCTGTTCCGCAAGGAGGCTCGTGTTGCGCTCGCCTTTTAAGAGATGAGAGGTTGAGGGAATTGTACACGAACCGGGGAGCCGCGGAGGCGGCATGCGCGAGGTCAGGTTCCACATCCTGTTCTTGGGCCTCATCCTCATTGCCCTTGGTGTTCTGCTCCTTCTGCACACTCGTGAGCAGTTGGACTTTTGGGAGCTTCTCGAGCGCTACTGGCCGCTCGTGATCATTCTGGCGGGTATCTACGTGCTGCTCCACGCATTCAGCCCGTGGGGAGCTCTGCCGCATGTGGAAGCGGCGTCTGAGCCGCCAGGCACGGGCCTCGTCGGCGATGCGTTTCTGCATCATGCCGTGTGGGGCGACATCAAGCTCGTCAGCGAGGCCACGGCTTTCCGTGGTGGCAGCGTGCACACAGTGTTCGGGGACGTGGAGCTGGACCTCTCGCGTGCCGACATTGCCCCCGGCGAGCAAAAGCTCGAAGTCTCATCGACCTTCGGCGAGGTGACTCTTCGCGTCAAGCCAGGAACGCCGGTGGCGGTGCGCGCTACCACGGTGCTGGGCGATGTCGATGTGTTTGGGCAGAAGCGTTCGGGTCTTGGTCCGGGCATTACCTATCAGAGCCCCGACTATGCCCAGGCAGAGGCGAAGCTGGCGGTCTGGATTTCGCAGGTTGCCGGCGACATAACCGTGCGCTAATCTGTGGAAAGCCCGCCGGTGCCGCTCATGGTATGGCGCTGCTTGCACCAAACCTCTGCCGGGAATCGGCCTGGCTCCTCCGGCCGGCGTCAAGGCCGCATGTGGCCTCAGGCTCTCCTGGCTCGCTGCGAGGAACATTTACCTTGTGGGTTCGTATGAATGGACCGTGGCTGGTAGGCAGAATAGGGGAATCGCCTTGCGTGTAATATGAGTGGTTCTCGTGGGCGCTTCGGATGTGCGTCGGTAGCGCACACGCACTGTCGTTTCAGAGGCAGCGCATCAGCCTTTGGGAGTCGGAAGATGAAGAAACTCCACGCATGTGGCATGCTGCATCTGATCGTGGCCCTTGCGCTTGCTGGGGCCGGATGGTTCTCAACAGCGTTGGCGCAGGCCATGGCGCCAGCTGAGGTCATGGCAAAGCTCGCTGCCGCCGGGGGGCCAGAGAAGCACCCGGAGGCCAACACCATTCTGGTGGACATGAGGACCGAGTACGTGTACCAGCTTGACGGCACCTACGTGGCAACGCTCTACGGCCTGCGGAAGATTCTCACCGCTGAGGGAAAGAAGCAGCATGGCCAGGAGCGCGTCCAGTACTATCGCAAGTACGACCACGTGCACGTCACTTTGGCCAGAGTGATCAAGCCCGATGGCTTGGTGATTGATGTGGCGCCAGAGAACATCAAAGACCAGACCATCCCGGAAGTGGCGGCCATGAACATCTACGAGCCGGACATGCGGCAGCTGGTCATTACCTTTCCGAACCTGGAGGTGGGAGATGCTACCGAGTACACCGTCATCGATACCTGCCACCGTGCGGTAATCCAGGGCGAGTTCGATGTGACGTACCTCTTCCAGGAAATCGACCCCGTGGTTCGCGATGAACTGGTGGTGAGAGGTCCGGCCGCACGACCTTTGCGCTACCAGGTGCAGAACGATCCCCATGGGAGCGTGCGTTTTGCCCGTACCGAGGAGGATGGCGCAATCACCTACCGCTGGTGGGCAGACAACCAGCCGCGCATCGTGCTCGAGCCAGCCATGCCTTCGCTGATCAACGTGTCGCCAGGGGTATGGGCCTCGACGATCGCCTCGTGGCGACAGATCTCCCGCTGGGGCTATCAGCTCAACGAGCAGTACATCGACATGAACGAGGCCTTGCGCGCCGAAACCCACCGCTTGGTACGCGGCTGCGCGACGAGGCAGGACACGCTGCTTGCGCTGTACCACTTTGTGGCGCAGAAGGTGCGCTACATGGGCATCGGCCTGGGCAAGAAGACGGGGTACGACCCCAAACCCGCTACCAAGACCTACGGGACCAAGTATGGCGTATGCCGCGACGTGGCGGTGTTGCTCACCGCGATGCTCCGCGAGGTAGGCATCCCCGCTTTTGTCGTGTACACCTCTGCAGGGTATGAGCAGTACACCGAGATTCCCAACCTGCTATGGAGTCATGGCATCGTGGCCGTGCCTCAGGAGGGTGGCTACCTCTACATAGACCCCACCGTGGAGAACGGCATGGACCTGCTCATGTCGGTGGAGGCGGAGCAGGTGACCCTGGTGCTGACGGCAGCCGGAGACAGCTTGGCGCGCACGCCCTACAGTCCTGCCGAGGACAACGCCGCTCGTTTCACCGCCACCACCAGGCTCCACCAGGACGGCTCCATGACCGGCCTTCTCCACGTGGAAGCGAAGGGCATCTACGACTTGGCACTCCGCCAGGTGGTGAAGGCGCTGCCGCCTGCTCGCCTCAAGAACGTGTTCCAAGAATTGGGGGCGTCTGCCTTTCCCGGGTTGGTCGTGGAGGAGGTAACTTTTGGCGACCCTGAGGACCTGTACCATCCCCTCACGCTGGATATTCGTCTCACGGCGCAGGACTTTGCTCTGCAGGCCGGCAGATACCTCCTGGTGAAGAACCCATTGGCAAGTGGGGATTTTGACATCCTGGGCAAGCAGTTTTTGCGCGCTGCCAACTTGCCCAAGCGCACCTATCCGTTCAATCTGCAGACAACCCTTGCCTCGCTGTGCGAGGAGACCCTCGTCATCCCCAATAAATTCAGGGTGAAAGCCTTGCCGAATGAGGTGAGCGTAGAACGGCCTGCTGTGGGCTACAGCATGCGATTTGCCGAGACACGCGCTGAGGAGCCAGAGCACAGTGCGGCCGTGCAGTTCACCAGCAAACTGGCGCTGAAGCGCAAGATTTACTCCCCAGAGGAATATCTGCAACTCAAAGAGGTGATGAAGACTGCACAGCGCTCCACCCGTGGCGAAATCATCCTGGAGAGGGTGAACTGACCGCTCTCTGTCAATGGAAAGGAAAACGACCATGACCAGGCATTCGATGCGGCACTTGTTGTGGGCGCTCCTTGGGCTGTGCCTCGCTGCCATGGCCGCCGCCCAAACGCAGTATACCGACGACGACATACGCAGAATGGTGCGCGAGTCGCCACGCTTCTCGGAGTTTCCGGAGGCCGGTGCGGTGGTCCTCTTGGAGCAGGTGGTGCATGAGGTGAACAGCGACGGCAGCGCGGTGACCAGCGAGCATTTCCTGGTGAAAATCCTGCGCGACCGCGGCAAGACCAAGTTTGCCGACCTAAAGCGGACCTACAACTTGAAGACCGATAGCATGGAGGTGCTCCTGGCGCAGACGCGCAGACGCATCGGGGCGCCGATCCCGGTGGAGAAGGACGCAATCAACGACATCACCCCCCCCGAGTTTGCGGATGCCGCTGTCTATGCCGATTTCCACCAGAGGGTCATTTCCTACCCGGAAGTGGCGCCGAACATGTGCCTTGAGCTCAAGCGGCGAACCTATCACAGAGCCGATGAGACCGGCAGCAAGTACTTCTGGGGCATAGCCACTTTCCAGGGCGACGAGCCCATCATGGTCAAAGAGTACACGGTCGTGGTGCCCAAAGGGCTTGCGTTTTCCTACAAGGCTACCGGTGATGTGCCAGAGCCGCTGGTCTCAGAAAAGGGCGGCAAGAAGGCCTACACATGGCGTGTAGAGAAGGCGCCACAAATCATTGCCGAGCCCAACATGCCCCCGGAGATGGAGCCGCGGCTCCTGTACAGCTCCTGCCCCTCATGGGAAGCCTTGGGAATGTGGCTCGGGGAGCAGTTCCGTGAGAAAGTGCAGCCGAACCTGGCCATCCAGGCCAAAGCTGCCGAGCTCACTAAGGGCCTCGGTAGCGAGGAAGACAAAGTGCGGGCGGTCTACCTCTGGCTGGCGAGCAGCGTGCGCAACGTGAGCTTGCCCCTGGGGGTGACGGGCTATGCGCCCCATCCAGCCGCCCAGGTGTTGGAGAACATGTACGGCGACTGGCGGGACAAAGCTACCCTACTCACCGCTCTGCTCGGCGCGGTGGGGGTGCGCGCCGACGTCGCCTTTGTCAAGCGCAACGGCGCTGCCTTGCTGTCCGACATCCCTACGCCGAAGCAGCTCGACGCCATCTACGTGCGCGCTGTGCTGCGGAGCGGCCAAGTTCTGTGGCTTGACCCCTTTGCGGAAGATTGTCGTTACGGCTACTTCCCAGGCGGCGACGGCACGCAGGCCTTGGCCGTCACCGAAAAGGGCGGCGAGCTGGTCACCGTGCCGCCATTCTCTGCCGAGGTCAATAGCTTCCTGCTGCGCGGCGGGTACACTTTCGCAGGCGACGGCGCGCTGCGCGGCAGCGAGGAGTTTCGCCTCGATGGCGCTTTTGACCGCCGGCTGCGCTCCCGCGTCAAGGATCTCACCCCAAAGGAGCTGGAGCAACTCTTCGATCAGGCGGCAAGCAGAGTCGGCGAAGGGACCGCGATCACGACGCGGTCGCTTTCCAACTTGAAGGACCTCACCGCTCCATCGCAATTGACCTGGGCTTTCGACTCGCCCGACTACGCCGTGGCGGAGGGAGATATGATGATTTGCCCCCTTCCGCCGGTGGGTTTTGACTTCTTGGAGGCGACTCCCTATCGCCCCACGCTGCAGGAGCGCAAGTACCCCTTCCACATCGGGATGAACTGTAGCTTCCAGTCCGAGCGGCGCTTCCGGCTGCCGGCGGGCATTCGCGTAGCCTACCTGCCGCCCAAGGTCGCCGTGGAAAAGGAGTTCGGCTCATGGGCCCTCGATTACCAGACCGTCGCAAGTGATCCCTACGTGGTGGTGGAGAAAAAGAGCGTCCTCTTGCGGCGGCAAACCATCCCGGTGGAGAAATACGGCCTCTACAAGGCTGTGTACGACGACTTTGTGCATCGCCGGAACACGATAATTCTCTTGGAAAAGGTGCAGTGAGGACAAACACAGGAGGAAGTGCAATGCGACTTTCCCGCCTGGGAGGCGCGGCAGCGGCCGCATGCTTGCTCCTCGGCCTCATGACTGGGAGCCTCTACTCCCAGAGTCTTGAGGCCATGAAGAGCAAGGTCAAAGACAAGGTGCTCAGCAATGGCATGAAGGTCATCGTCATGGAACGCCGAGATGCGCCGGTGGCCTCCTTCCATGTCTACGCCGACGTGGGCAGCGCCAACGAATCCTACGGCATCACCGGCATCTCCCACCTGCTGGAACACATGGCCTTCAAGGGGAGCACCACCGTGGGCACCACCGACTATGCGCAGGAGTCTGTGCTATTGGCCCGCCTCGACTCCGTCTACGAAGAGCTGCAGCGGGAACGGCATGCGCCCCGTCCCGACTCGGCGAAAATTGGCAAGCTGCAACACCAATTTGCCACCCTTGAGGCGGAGGCCAAGCAGTACGTGGTCACCGATGAGTTTGTGGACCTGCTGCGCAGGGAAGGCGATCGCGCCGTGAACGCCTACACCAGCAACGACGCCACCCAGTACATCAACTCTCTGCCTTCCAACCGGCTGGAATTCTGGATGGCGCTCACCTCCGATCGCTTCCTCAACCCGGTGTTCCGCGAGTTCTACAAAGAGCGCGACGTGGTCATGGAGGAACGTCGGTTGCGCTTGGAGACGAGGCCTATAGGGCGGCTCATCGAGGATTTTTTGGCCACGGCCTTCAAGGCACATCCGTATCACCACGAAGTTATCGGCCACATGTCCGACCTGGAGCGCATCACCCGAAGGGACGTGGAGGCCTACTTCCGGAAGTTTTACATCCCCAGCAACATGGTGGTGGCCATTGTCGGTGATGTCGATGCCGAGGAGGCCTTCCGCCTGGCGGAGCTGTACTTTGGGCGCATCCCCAGTGGCCCCAAACCGGAGGGCCCGCGTACCCAAGAGCCAGAGCAATGGGGGCAGCGCCGCGTCGAGGTGGTGGCGCAGTCGGAACCGGTTCTGGTTGTGGGCTACCATCGTCCGTCAATCTGCCACGCGGACCACTATCCTCTTGACGCTCTGGCCAACATCGTCGGCATAGGCCGCTCCAGCAGGCTATACGAGGAAATGGTCAAGAAGCGCAAGATTGCCGTGCAAACTGGTTGTTTCAACGGCTTCCCGGGCGACAAGTACCCCAACCTCATTGCCTTCTACGCCATCCCTGCCAAGGACCACACCTCCGTCGAGTGCTTAGCGGTGATTGATGCCGAAATCGACAAGCTGAAGGAGACTGCGGTGAGCCAGGAGGAACTGACCAAGTACAAACGCATGAGCAAGAAGGGACTCCTGGACAGGATGAAGTCCAATGCAGGCATGGCCGAGATGCTGGCCAACGCCGAGGCGCTGTTGGGCGACTGGCGCGCCACCTTTGAGCAGCTCAATCGTGTCGAGGCGGTCACGGCGGCCGATGTGCAACGGGTGGCAAAGACTTATCTGACGACACGCAATCGCACCATCGGCGAGATCGTGCCGGAAAAGAGCGTTGCGCAATAGCAAACAGCCACTGCACGATAGCTACGAGGGACGAGCAATGAAGAATCGGAAGTACCTGTTCACCTTTGCCGCTGCCCTGCTGGCCAGCGGCGTATGGATAAGCGCGCTTTGGGCGCAAAAGAACCCGAAAGAGCAGTTCGTGCACCCGCCCCTTCGCCAGATCACCTTACCTCCGGTGGAAAGCGTGACTTTGAAAAACGGCATGAAGGTCTTTCTTGTGGAAGACCACGACTACCCCACCATCGATCTGCGAGCAATGATTCGCACCGGGTCGGTGTATGAGCCTGCGGACAAGGTGGGACTGGCGGCCATTACCGGCACGGTCTTGCGCACCGGAGGCTCCGCCAAATTCCCCGGTGACGAGCTCGATGGCCTCTTGGAAAAACTCGGCGCCAGCGTCGAGTCATCCATCGGCGAGAATTCCGGCTATGTCTCCGTGTCGGTCTTCAAGGAGGACATCGCCACTGGCCTTGAGGTGATGGCCGAGTTGTTGATGCATCCGCTCTTTCCCGACGAGAAGATCGAGCTGGCCAAGATCGAGCAGCGCTCCGCCATTGCCCGCCGCAATGACGACGTGGGGCAAATCACCAATCGGGAGTTTGAGAAGCTCATTTACGGTGCACAGAGTCCCTATGCGCGGCACCCCGAGTACGCCACCATCGACGCGATTTCGCGGGATGACATCGTCGCCTTCCACCGACGCTTCTTCTTCCCCAACAATGTGCTGATGGCCGTGTGGGGCGACTTTTCCGCCAAGGAGATGCGACGCAAGTTGGAGAAGGCCTTTGCCGCCTGGCAACCGGGCCGCGAGCAGGTGCCACCTGTGCCGGCGGTACAGTACCGCTACGACTTTTCCGTCAGCTATGTGCGCAAGCCGGACGTGAACCAGAGCAACATCATGCTCGGTCACATCGGGGGCGAGCTCCGCAACCCCGATTATCCGGCGTGGCTGGTGATGAACGAAATCCTATCGCTGGAGCGATTGTTCAAGCGGGTGCGCACCGAAGAGGGTCTGGCCTACTCGGTGTGGGGAAGGTTCGGTGCGGGCTATGACCATCCAGGCATCTTTAGCTGCGGCTGCCAGACCAAGTCGCAGAGCACGGTCAAGGCTATTCGCCTCATCTTGGAAGAGCTCGAAAAGCTGCGCACCGCCGAGGTGAGCGACGAGGAGCTGGCGCGCGCCAAGGATAGCTTCCTCAACGGCTTTGTGTTCGAGTTCGATTCCAAGGCGAAAATTGTCAACCGCCTGCTCACCTACGCCTATTTCGGCTACCCTCCGGACTTTATGGAGAGGACCAGACAGGGGGTCGAGAAGGTGAGCAAGGCCGACATTGTGCGCGTGGCAAAGGAGTACTTGCGCCCGGACAAAGTGCGCATCCTGGTGGTTGGCAAGGAAGAGGATTTCGACGAGCCGCTGGCAGCGCTAGGGAAGGTGAACGTCATCGATATCACCATCCCGGCTCCGGCGGAGAAGATCCCGCCGCCGACGCCGCTGACTTTGGCTCAGGGCCGCAACCTTATCGAGCTCGTCAGTGAGGCCTGCGGCAGCCCCGACGTCTTGGAGAAAATCGCTAACCTCCAGGCCACTGTCGAACTCACCATGGCTACGCCTGGAGGTGAGATGTCCCTTGCCGGTGAGCTGCTCGTCGTCTATCCTGACCGCATGCGCGTCGTGCTGACCACTCCCATGGGCCCGGTGACCATGGTGGTCAAAGGCGATGAAGGGTGGATGCAGACCGCCCAGGGGACCATGCCGATGCCGCAGGCGCAAGTGGAGAGCTACAAGGCCAGCTTAGCGCGTGACCTCGTCTGGGTGTTGGGGCACTGGCCGGACTACAAGGTGCAGTACCTTGGGGAACGGGAGTTCGCCGGTGCCAAGGCCATCGACCTGCTCGTGCTGAACGATCGGGCGCCGTTCCACATCCTGGCCGACCCCAAGACTATGTGGCCGGTGGGGACCATCTACCAGGACGTGAGCGAGCAGGGCCCGGCCCAACACGAAGAAGTTCTCTCTGACTACAAGCAATTAGGCTACGCCTGGATCCCGTTCCGGTCGGTGGTCAGCGTCGGTGGGAAGAAGCAGTCAGAGACCGTGTTCAAAGAGGTGCGGCTAAACGTCCCTGTTGACCCCGCGTGGTTTGAGAAGTAGCGGCGCGATCGCCCTCTTCGGATTTGCCCCTGCCCCTTGGCCGACACTGCTGAGGGGCAGGGCTTTTCCGAGGCATTGACCATGAGGTAGAAAGCTCAGGTACTGCTGCGTGGCAGCACTCTTGCCGGCGACGCCTGCAGTGGAGAGGAAGGGTTCCGCGCCATATCTTTGCTCGGACGACGGCTTCCGGGCAGCGCGAATGCTATTGGGGTCGCATCGGCGGCAAGTTAGCGAACCCCGGCGGTGAGGGCAGGGCAAGGTGGTGCCCCGCCCTCAGCGGCATTCCCTAAGGCTTGCGCAGCTTCTTGAGGCGAATGTTGCCGTTGGTAGTCTCGATCTCGATGGGGTCTCCCCCGCCGTTGAGCTCACCGGTGGCGATGATCGCCTTCGCGATCCGTCGACCCCACTCGGTACCCTGTTCCTCTTTGATGGTCAGCGCAAAATCGGAGAGAATCTCGTATTTGTCCGTGGCCCGATCGGTGATCTTCAGCACGGCATGCACAGATGCAGGCAAGCGTTCAGGGATGACCAGCGTCACCTCTCCCCCGGAGGTCTTCATGCGCACATGGTGATCCTGGGAAAAGTCGGCCAGCGTCATTTCGCCGTAGATGTCGCCGCCTGCGGTGGAGGCCTCGATGAAGCCCTGCACTCCCCGCAGGTTGATGTCCCCGCCAGAGGTGCTCGCCTGGACTCCGCCTTTGACCCCTTGAGAGCGGATGTCGCCGCCAGCGGTCTTGGCGCTGATCGGCCCGCCGATGTCGAAGAGGACCACATCGCCGCCCGAGGTAGAGGCCTTGACCGCTCCTGTGGAGCCACGAACTTCAATATCGCCGCCCGAAGTGGTAGCATCCGCTTCGCCGCCCACGTTGACCAGGGTGATGTCCCCACCGGAGGTCTTGACGCGCGCACTCCCCTTGCAGTCGCGCACGACGATGTCGCCCCCGGCCGTGGAGGCCTCCACCGTGCCGCCGATCTCGCCCAGCTCGATGTTGCCGCCTGAGGTGGTGAGCTTTGCCCGTTGCGTGATGCGCAGGGCGCGAATATCTCCCCCTGCCGTGGAGGCGCTCAGTACGCCGTCGTTGCCATCAATGGTGATGTCGCCCCCGGAGGTGCTGAGCTCGGCATCGCCGACGGTCTGCCGCACCGCAATGTCACCGCCGGCAGTTCTGAGCTTGATGGTCCCCTTGAGGTCGCTCAGCGCCAGGTCTCCTCCGCTGGTTCTGACCTCGACGTCAAAGCGCACCGGCACGTGCACCTCGAAGCTGCTCTCCATCCAGCGGCGCAGGAACTCGCTGCCGTCCACCTCGACGGTGTTTCCCACGTGGCGGTAGCCGACTTTGGCGCGCTTGAGGGCCTCCTCAGCTTCTTCCTTGGTGAAGACGTCCATCCGCCGGCGCTCAAGGATGTAGACCTCCGGCTTGTCCCAGGTGCGGACGCCGACGTCACCGCTGATGTCGTGCATTCTCAGCTGCCCGCCAGGCTGGACAGCAAACGTAGTCTCGATTTCGGCCACCCAACGTCGCCCTTGCTTACTCAGCTTCTGGCCCATGGAAGCACGGGGTATGACCGTCAAGGCCAGGCAGAGCAGAAGGGCAGCCACGACAAAGCGCTGCGGATGTGGTTTCATGGTCGATTCTCCTGTGCTTTCTGGTTCTAACGACTGGTGGGCGACGTCTCCCGTCGCTCCAAGGCCTTGCCGGCCTTGCGGCGCACGTAGGCGCTCGTATCGCTCTTTGCCAACCCGCTCAGGGTTGGGGCAATGTCGGGGTCAAAGGCACGCCTGCTCAACGCGTCAATCGCCTCCTTACGAAGGCTGGGATTGCGGTCGGTGAGCAGTACCCGGATAAGCGCCTGTTTGATGGGCCTGCTCAAAGGAAAGTCTCTGAGCACCCTGATCGCCTGGAGCCGCACTCCGGTGTTTGGGTCCTTTTCCAGAGCAACAATCAAGGCGGCCTCCACCTCTTCGTCGCCAAGAGGGGGCGAGGCGAGTGCTTTCACTGTGCGCAGCCGCAGGCCAGGGTTCCCCGCCTCCGTGAGCGTGTGCACCAGGAGTGCCCGAATGCGCGGATCAGAAGGGGCTCCCCGCAGCACCCGGTCGCCGAGCTGTACCTCAACCTGCCCAGATTCGGGATCGTACGAGAAGCCGCGAACATCTAACTCACTTCGCTCCAACAGGGGCGCCTCGGCCAAGGAGCGCGGTTGCGAGGGGAGGAGATAGCGCCCTACGAATACGCCTGCCAGCAGGAGGCAAACGGCAGCTGCCACTCTCATGGCGGGCCGCCAGCCACGCCAAGGCGCTCCCCATGCCAGGCGGCGAGTCTCCATGAGGCGCTGCATGCGAAGTCGATCCCCTAGCTCTGCGCGGCACTCGTCCAGCAAGGTTTGCTCGACTTGCAGGCCATTGCGTTCCTGGAAGCGGCCAACAAGGACTCGCAACTCCTCCATTTCGGCTGCACACGCCGGACATGCCTGCACGTGAAGACGCAGGAGCTTTTCTTCCTTGGGGGACAGATCGCCTGAGGCATGGAGAGCAAGCAGTCGGCGGTATTTTCGGCATGGTTTCATGGCTCAGCGCGTCCTTTTCTCCTCAGTCGCGAGGGTAACTGACCAGCTGTTGCCGGATCTTCTGCGTCGCACGAAACAGGTAGTTCTTCACCGTCCCTATTTTCGTGTCCAGAATCTCGGCAATTTCCGTCAGTTTGTGACCGTGATAGTGGCGAAGCACAAACACCGACCTTTCTTTGGGTGAAAGAGAGCCGAGGGCATGTTCCAGTTGCATCCTGAAGTCCACCCCCTCTGCCTCTTGCTGGGGGTCCGATCCCCGGTGCACCAGGGACTTGGCCCCTTCCCAGGTCTCAAGCGAAGGAGCGGGCGGCCGTCGGCGCCTGCGGTAGCTAATGGCGCAGTTGAGGGTAACCCGGTAGAGCCAGGTGGTGAACTCACTCTGAAAGCGAAAGCCGGCGATCTGGCGGAACACCCGCAAGAAGACCTCCTGGTAGATGTCTTTGGCGTCCTCCAAGTTTCCGCATATGTCGTACGCCAGTCGCAGCACGCGCTGGTCATAGCGTCGCACTATCTGGTCGAACGCCTGGCGCTCGCCCTGTTGCGCCTTGCGGATGAGTGCGCTCTCTTCGCTGTCCATGGAGTTCCTTCGCTTTCTGCATTCTTAGACACAGCCAGCGGCAAAAGGTTTGCAAAGATTTTCGCAGGGATGGGTTTGTCCGGCCTGCGTCTGGCCGCCACACCACAGGCACGCGGCTGGCGGCATTCCGCCGCCGATGCTGGACAGACTCGACATGTTTGGTGCGGACACTGTGCGCCCACCCCCTTTGCCGGGGGTGTACCGCAGCCGCAGATCGTTCCCTCCGCCAGCCAACTGGTCGCCCTGCGGATAAGCCGGTCACTGAGGAGCACGCACCCGCTCTCTTGACTCACCCGGCCATCGCTTTGCTGAAAATGTAGCCAAAGGGCGCCTGAAAAGCAAGCCGATTCCGGCGCGACCGGAGGGAGCAAATAGTGCTTGCCGGTGTGGACGATTTTCCCTATATTTCGCGCAAACGTTTCTGCCGAGAGACGCTTGCGGTTTCATCAAGACACTGAGGAGTATGGCTATGGCAAGACTTGCGTTGCACGGTGGGACCCCGGTGCGGGAAAAGCCTTTTCCGAAATGGCCAGTTTGGGGGGACGAAGAGATTGCCAACCTCACGGAGGTCGTCAAGAGTGGCAAGTGGGGCTCGCTGGCTGGTACCAAGGTCAAGGAGTTTGAGCAGAAGTTTGCCGCCTACCAGCAGGCGCGTTTCGGCACCTGCGTGAACAGCGGCACCACAGCGCTGCGTCTGGCCTTGATGGCGGTGGGCGTGGAAAGTGGGCAGGAGGTCCTGGTGCCCAACTACACTTTCATCGCCTCGGCTACTGCAGTGCTGGAGGCGGGGGCTGTGCCGGTGTTCGTCGACGTGGAGCCCGACACGTACAACATGGACCCGGAGGTGCTTGCCGAACACCTCACGCCTCGCACGGCGGCCCTCATGCCTGTGCACTTTGCCGGTCGACCGGCAGACATGGACCGCATCATGGCTTTTGCGCGCACGCATGGCCTGAAGGTGGTGGAAGACGCCTGTCAGGCGTGGGGCACGGAGTGGGACGGCCACCGCGTTGGTGCCATCGGTGATGCCGGGGCCCTTAGCTTCCAATCGTCAAAGAACATCAATGCCGGTGAAGGGGGGATGATTACCACCAACGACCCCGAGGTGGACAAGATGGCCCGCGCCCACTCCAACTGCGGGCGCAGCGCCGACGGCCAGTGGTACGAACATTTCTACTACGGTGGCAACTCGCGGATGACGGAATTCCAGGCCGCCGTCCTCTTGGCGCAGTTGGGGCGCTTCGACCAGCTGCAGGCAATTCGCCACGAGAACGCTTCCTACCTTGACGAGCAGCTGAGCAAGATTCCCGGCGTGGAGCCGTTGGCCAACCCGCCCAAGGCAACGCGCCAGTCCCATCATCTCTACATCTTCCGCTACCGCAAGGAGGAGTTCGGCGGAGCGCCCAAGGGGCGGTTCATCGAGGCACTGCGCAAGGAAGGGATCCCCTGCAGCCCTGGCTATTCGCTGCCGCTCAATGCCCAACCAGTCTTCCTGAGGAAATCATTCGGCCCGCGCGGCAAGAGCATCCCCCTGCCCGTCGACTACAGCAAGGTGAAAACACCGGTCACCGATCGCGCCTGCTATGAAGAAGCCGTGTGGTTCACGCAGAACATGTTGTTGGGCACGCAGCAGGACATGGACGATATCGTCGAGGCCATCGCGAAGATCAAGGCTAACGCCCAGGAACTCTGAGCCATTCCACGAGGGCGTGCCGTTCTGCGGAGCGGCACGCCCGACTTGTCCGCCACGTCCATAGTACATCGCACCTCTGCCTACCAGCGACAGTTTCCGCAGCGGCCACGGCTGCGGGTATAAACACAGCAGGCAGGGGAAGCTGACAGGCTTCCCCCGATTCTATCCCTGTCGCGCGCCCGCGAGAGCGTGGCGAAGTACGTTTCTGGATGAGGTTCGGAAGGCAGGAAGGGATGGACTCCAAGAGCCGTTTGCTGAAGGCGGGGGCAATTCTGCTCTGTGCCTGGGTAGCTGGGGCCGGCGCGCAGCAGATCCGCTTTACCGACATTACCGCGGCCAAAGCGGTCAAGGGCTACCTGGTCAATGGCGTGTCCGTGTACGGGCACGGGGTGGCCATGGCCGACATTAACGGCGATGGTCTGCCGGAGATCTATGTCTCCCAGGCGGACGAGGGTAGCTCCTCTTACCCGGAGGTGCTGTACATCAGCAAATCCGGGTCGGCCTACACGGAGGAAGCCTCGCGACGTGGGCTCTATGACTCCTACGGCATCGGCAGCCATGGAATCGTCTTCTTCGATTTGGACAACGATGACGATTGGGACGTGTACAACGGCAACACGACCGCCCGGAATCGGCTCTACCGCAACAGGGGCAACGCCTACTTCGACGACATCACCGTTTCGGCAGGTTTGAAGGACTGGCCCTATAGCACGCGGGGCGTGGTGGCTTTTGACGCCAACAAGGACGGCTACCTTGATTTGTATTGCGTGGGGGCCGGACTGCCGGATAACCAGGCCGAACCCAATGAATTCTACACTAATCAGAAGAATGGCACCTTCCAACTGGTGGACTGGGGCCTCAAGAATGTGACCCAGGATGGCTTCGGCCAGCAAGGGGTGACGGCAGCCGACGTGGACAATGACGGCGACATCGATGTCTACATCTGCAGGCGCGATGATACTCACGGTGGTCGCTGGGGCGCGGCGTGCAACCTCCTCTTCATCAACAATGGCGATAACACTTTCACCGAGCAAGCCGGGGAGCGGGGGGTGCGTGGCTCCTTCTGGAACGACGGCGCCACCTTCGTCGACTATGACAACGATGGCGATCTGGACCTCTTTGTCATAGGCCAGAACCGGTACTTAGGTAAGGTGTTCGTGTACCGCAATCGCGGCGACGGCTATTTTGATGACGTCACCAACACGCTGAACATCGCTGGGAGGGGCTACAGCGTCTTGGCCTTCGACGCCGACAATGACGGCGACCTTGACCTTTACATCCCGCAGCACTATGGCAGCGAGAGTTCACCGAATCGCTGTCTCTTCTACCGCAATGACGGCGGTAGTTTCGTCTCCCTATCAAACACCGGTGCCGAGCTTTACGCCTACGACCCCCGTGGCGGGGCGGTCTGTGACGTGGATGGCGACGGCGACCTTGACATCTACTTTGCTGACGCCAACAAGGGTGCCAACGCGAACTACTCCAATCGTCTGCTGCGCAACGACACCCAGACCACCAACCGCTGGCTCAAGGTGTATGGCCGCGGCCCGAAGGGGGACAAGGGGGGCATCGGCACGAAAGTGTGGGTGTTTGACAAGGGCTATTGCGACGACATGGGCCACCTGGTCGGCTATCGACAGATGATCAGCGCCTACGGCTACCTCTGCCAGGACGACTACGTTCTGCACTTTGGCCTGGCGCAACGCGACACGGTCGATGTCAAAATTGTGATGCTGGATAGCACAACGCTGCGGGCGCGCAGTATTCCCGCAAACACTAAGTTGTACTTCACCAAGCCGGCGCAGCTCCAGTTGGTAGATGGTAATGGCCAGCAAGGGCCAGGGAACATCCTGCTGCCTGCGCCTTTCCGAGTTAAGGTCACTGACCAATATGGCAAGAAGGTGGCTGGGGCAGAGGTTACCTTCACGGTGCTCACCGGCAACGGACGTTTTCTCGAGTGGCAGCCCGTTTCCACTGACCGCGAGGGTATTGCCTCGGCTCACTTCGTCATGGGGAGCGTGGGCCTGACGCAAACGGTGCGCGCCACCTGTGCTGCGGTGCCAGGGGCTGCCGTCGAGTTTACCGCGACGATCACGCCGCACAGGGTTGCAGGCAAAGTGCGCTACCCGGACGGCAGCATTCCGCCGACCGCCACGTTCGCTGCGTTCAAGACGAACTACCCCAGTGAGGTGCTCACCCAGAGTTCGGCCGGCTGCGGCTATAGCGGAGGGACCTATTGGATTCAGTGCGAGAACTTTCCGCATACGTGGGCGCCTGGTGAGACCCTTCTCGTGGAGGTGCGAGATGGTGGCGCCGGCTATGGGAGAGGCTCGATGGTTTTCTCCACAGCGGCGGTGGACTCGTTGAATCTGGTCATTTCGGTTTTCACCCAGCAGATTACGGTGGCCACTACGCCGCCAGGGCTGGAAGTGGTGGTGGACGGCCAGCCGTACGTTGCGCCGCAGATGTTTACCTGGATTCGCGGCTCCTCTCACACGCTGTCGGCCCCGTCTCCGCAGCAAGCGGGAGTTGGTACACGGCATGTATTCAACGCCTGGAGCGACGGAGGGGCGCAGGCTCATGCGATAACTGTGCCCGCTTCGAACCAGACGCTGACTGCCCAGTTTGTGACGGAGCATGAGCTGACCATCGTGTCCTCCTACGGTGCTCCGTTTGGCGCCGGATGGTATGCTGCCGGGAGTTCAGCTACATTCGGCGTGACTACGCCAGACACCAGCGCTCCGGGCACCAGGCGCCTCTTGCTTGGTTGGACGGGGAGTGGCGCCGGTTCCTACACTGGGCCGAACGCGGTCGCCACCGTGGTCATGAACAACCCCATTCAGGAACAGGCAAACTGGCGTACTCAGTACTACCTGGCGGTTGCCTCACCTCATGGTTCGCCCGCAGGGCAGGGGTGGTACGATGCAGGCTCGATGGCGCGTTTTGGCGTCACCACGCCTGAGGTGCATGGCGCCACTCGCCATGTGTTCACCGGCTGGTCAGGAGACTACAGTGGCGCCAATGCTGCCGACTCCTTGCGCATGGACGCGCCAAAGAGCGTGGTCGCTTCCTGGGCCACGGAGCACTATCTGAGTGTGACCTCGCCTTATGGCACGCCTTCCGGCCAGGGCTGGTATCCCCAGGGCAGCACGGCGCAGTTCGGAGTAGCGCCGGGTGTGGTTATCGTTAACGGCGGCGTGCGCCGGGCATTTGTGCGGTGGACGGGCACCGGGGCAGGCTCTTACACCGGCACGGACACGCTGGCGAGTGTGGCGGTGAACAATCCCATCACCGAGACCGCCCTGTGGAAGACCCAATACCGCCTGACCACTGCGGTCAGTCCGGCTGGCGGCGGGAGCATGGTGCCTGAGCCACCGGGCCTCTGGTGCGACAGCATGGCGGTGGTCACGGTGAGTGCCACACCCAACGGCGGCGGCGGTTACACCTTTGCGAGCTGGTCGGGTGCGCTCTCTGGCAGTGCCAATCCGACTTCGCTGACCATGAACGCTCCCAAGAGCGTCACCGCAAACTTTACACCTCCTGGTCACGTGCGGATAACCACCGACCCAACCGGGCTGACCGTCGTGGTAGATGGCGTCTCTTACGCCGCGCCCGCGGATTTTGCGTGGGCGGTCGGTTCAACCCATACGATTGCGGTGCAGTCACCGCAGGCAGGAGCCCCTGGTGTACGCTACCTGTTCTCCAGTTGGAGTGATGGTGGTGCGCAGAGCCATAACGTGGTCGTGGCGGGAGAAGCGCTCTACACTGCCCGCTTTGCCACGGAGTACTACCTGAGCCTGGCCAGATCGCCGGAGGCCGGCGGGACGCTGGTGCCTGCGCCACCAGGCGGGTGGTATGCGCAAGGTACCACCGTGGTGCTTGCCGCGACGCCAAACCAGGGGTACGTCTGGGGCGGCTGGTCGGGTGACCTCGTGGGCCTCACGAATCCAGCCACCGTGGTGGTGAACCGCCCACTGAATATCACCGCGAACTTTGCCGTGCTGAGGCAGATTCTCCTCAGCACCGTGCCGGAAGGTCGAGAGATTGTGGTCGACGGTGCCTCGTACGTTGCGCCGCAGAGCTTCTCCTGGCCGACCGGAAGCCGGCACACAATCGCCGCGCCCTCGCCGCAGAGCGTAGCCTCCGGCACGCGGTACGTTTTCCAATCGTGGAGCGACGGGGGCGAACAGAGTCATGAGGTAGTGGTCAACGATGTCTCTGCCTATGTGGCCACTTTCCTGCTGCAGCACTACTTGACTACGCGGAGCAATCCGCCTGAGGGTGGCAGCGTTACCCCGGCACCTCCGGGAGAGTGGTTTGGCGCTGGGAGCCAAGTTTCCGTCGCCGCTTCGCCGAACCAGGGAGGAGGCTATGCGTTCTGGGGATGGACGGATGACTTGCAAGGCGCACAAAACCCGGCGATAGTCTTCATGGATGGGCCGATGGCGGTGACCGCCAACTTCGGTGTCGGCCAGTACGCACCACCCCTTCTGGTGTGCTCCTACCCCGCGACGGGGGCCGTCGGCGTGCCGAGAAACGCCTCCGTGTACTTGGCCCTCCAAGGGCGGACCGGTGGCATTGATGCGAGCTCCTTGGACGTAGAGGTGGATGGCCTTGCGGTGCTGCGCGCTGGGGTTGACCAGACCAATGGCAGGGTTTCGGCCCTCATGGTCGGGGACAGATACACGGTGGACTACCGCCCGCGTGTCCCGTACGCCAGAAATGCGCCGGTCACCGTCCACGTCAGGTGCTCCGACCTCGGGTATCACCTGGGTCGGCTGGACACCACCCTCAGCTTTTTGGCATGCGAGGATACTGCCTTTGTGATGGTCAGAAAGACGGTCACTCAGCTTGGCGGCGAGGTCGTCTCGGAACAGACCGGAACTGAATTGCATATCCCGTCCGGTGCCTTGGCCGCGCCGGTGCCCATCGAGGTGGGCTTCATCTGGCATCCGCCGGCATTGCCGGAGAGCCTCAAGGTGATCGACCTGTACCACTACCTCGGCCCGGAAGGTCTGGAGTTTACCGATTCGATCACCGTGGCCATCGAGTTCTCCGCCTACCAGCTCAGTGAGGCGGGCGTAGCAAGGGCCATCGACATCCCCTGCTACCGCTACTCCAGCCGACAGGGGGTGTGGTCACGGATGCCCGTGGTGGCGGCAAGCGAGTACAAGCTGTATGTCAGAACAAAACAGCTGTGTTATCTCACCCTCGCGGCACGCAAGAAGAGTGCCGTGCAGGTAGCCGACACCGCCATCCCGCAGCGGCTTGAGCTTCTGCAGAACTATCCGAACCCGTTCAATCCGGAGACGGTGTTGGAGTACCTGCTGCCCGCGGCTGGCTGGGTGAGGCTGGCGATTTACAACGTGAGGGGCCAGCTCATTGCCGAGCTCTGCGACCAGATGCAGACGGCCGGTCGCCACAAGGTGGTGTGGGACGGCCGAGACGGTCGTGGAGAGCCGCTGGGAAGCGGCGTTTACGTCGCCGCGCTCTCGCACGCTGGACAAGTGCAGAAGGTCAAGCTTCTGCTGGCCAAGTAGACAATTCGCCACCGCGCAGCGGCATGCGCCCGGCTGTGGCCCTGCTGCGCGGTGGCACCCGTTTGTTCAGGAAGTGAACAACAGCAAGCGCGAACAGCAGCCAGCCTGAGAGTCCGGCACAATCTGCCGAAAATTCCCCTTGACTTCTTCGAGAATTGTTGTAAATTGGCACAACCAAAATGGGTGCGAGGCCGTCTCACGCCCAAGGCGGAGGCGGTGTGTCTCGTTCTGAGAACAAGTCGAATATTTGCACAATTCCTGCTTGGCCATGGGGAGATGCGCTCGGTCCTGCGAGCGCTCCGGAAGAAGGAAGGTAGCCGCCACCAAGAAAGGGAAAAGCCGATGCACCTTGGAGAAAGAACAGGGGTATATCGGGGGGCGGTTTCGTGGAACTCGGGGCAGAAGCAGGAGGGACTGCGCGGGGCGGTCCCTGAAGGCCACAAACCTGTCACGGTGGGAAGGTGAAGGGAGGTGTCGGGACTGTGGTACGAAAGGTGGCAAAGTGGTGCCTGGCAATAGGGTGTGCCGCCGTCCTGCTGGCAGGGCAGACACGACGCGGCCGGGAAGGCGATGAAAGGCGACTGACTCCGCAAGTGCCCGGTCCGGAGGTGGCTGCGGCCCAGCAGTACGATGAACCGGCCATCCCCGCCAGCAGTGAGGTCGCGACGACGCACAGGAACCCCGAGCCCGTCAGCGGCTCTGTAGAGGCACAGCCCCAGAAGGGGCGCGAGGCTGAGGGTGTTGCTTCTTCCCAGGAGGCACCACCGCGAAAGGTGACGGGGGGCACCGGGAAAACGGAGGGTCCCCAGGAAGGCGATGGCAGTTGGATCGCGGAGGTACGCAACGGAAGCCTGGCGCGCCCTGAGCGGTTCCCGATGCGACGTGCACAGGGCGACGACGCGTCCGTGCCGGTGGATGTGCGATCTCCGGCGCGCATCGCAGAGGTCTTGGCACGCCACAATCAGGAAATCCAGGACTGCTACCGGCAGCGGGTCAAGATCAACCCGAGCCTCGAGGGGTCTATCGACCTGCGCTTCGTGGTATCGCCGGAGGGGCACGTGACGAGCGTGGAGGTGGTGGAGTCGACGCTCGGGGACCCAGAGCTTGGGTGCTCTCTGGTCAATTGCCTGCTGCGCTGGACGGACTTTGGGCGTTGTGCCCCCGGCGAAGGACCGCACACCTATCGGCAACGCTACACGTTCGGGGTGGAGAACAGATAGTCCGGCACACATGCGGAATTTGTAAAGGCGAGCAAACGGGTGCTCGCCTTTTTTCGTGCCATATACCGCGTTTTTTGACTTGCATAACTGGCAAAAAAGGGCTATATTGCAAGCGACCTGAATTATTGGTGCCTCTTTGGCAGGAGAAGTAGGAGGCAGCTACCGGACGCTCCCGCATGAGCGGACCAGTGGAGCAGAGCGAAAGGTACGACGGCAATGAGCAACATCCTCATCGTTGATGACGAACAGGACATCTTGGACGTTCTGCCCCAGGTCATGAAGAGGTGGGGCTACAATCCGATCGTGGCACGGGACGGGCGCGAAGGGCTGCAGAAGTACCAGGAGTACCCGATCGACGCGGTAGTCACCGACATGAAGATGCCGGAGATGGACGGCCTGCAGTTGCTCAAGGAGATCATGAGTCTCGACCGGCACGCGGTGGTCATCCTGCTGACGGCCTACCCTTCTCTGGACTCGGCAATTCGCGCCATGCGCGAGGGGGCGTACGACTATCTCGTCAAGCCAGTGAACCTGGAAGAGCTCAAACTCAGAATCGAGCGCGGCCTGGAGCGCAAGAGCCAGCTCAAGGCCATCCCCATGTTGCGCGGGCTCAACTGGGCACTTATTGTCAGCATCCCCCTGTGGTTGATCCTCGGCATTATCCTGGCGAAGCTCCTCCGTTAAGGCAACCCTGCCTACGAGCCTGCGAGAGACAAACATGAGCCACGAAGTAGACCCAGAAGCTCGGCGACCCGCCAGCCAGGAGGTCGATTTCCCCCTGGCCGACACTATCTCCCTGCGCACGGTGGTGAATCTGCTGCTGCGCAAGGGAGTGGTGACGGTGGAGGAACTTCTGGATGAGGAAAGCAGAAACCTTGCCTGGGGCGACACGCCCACGGCAGAAAGCCCACATGTGGTCAAAGGACGGAGGGCGGTGGGGCTCAAGCGACTGATGAGCAAGACACGGGTGACACGGCGACTGGGCACCTGGCTGTTCGGCTGGCGCTGGAAGAAGGTGCGCATCGACACGGAGCGGTGAGTGGAACTGTACCAGAGGTTGAAACGAGGCGGTGTCGTAGGTCTCCTTGCGCTCTTCTTCTGCGCGGGCACTGAGCGTGTGGGGGCACAGCAGTTCCCACAGCCCCGAGGTTATGTGAACGACTTTGCCAATGTCATCGAGCCGGAGTATGAGGCGCGCATCACCGCTGTGTGCGAGGAGGTGAAACGCAAGACCGGCGCCGAAATTGCCGTAGTGACCATGCCCAGCGTCGGCGACTACAACTACCAGGACTATGCCAATCGCCTGTTTGAGGCATGGGGCATCGGCGGCAAGGAGCAGGACCACGGTCTGCTCATCTTCAACACAGTGGCCGAGCGCAAGATCTGGATCGAGGTCGGCTATGGCTTAGAGGGGGCGATCAACGACGCGCGTGCCGGCGACATCTATCGCCAACAGATTAGGCCCTTCTTGCAGCGCGGGGAGTACGGCAAAGGGCTGCTGGCTGGCACCGTTGCCGCAGCCCAGCTCATTGCTCAGGAATACGGGGTGACCCTAAACCTCGATGAGGCGGTGAACACCGCAGGTGGATCGCGTCCAGCTGCCCGCACGGGAATTCCCCTGTGCACCATTCTTTTCGTTGTGTTCATGGTGCTGCTGTTCAGCAGAATGGGCGGCGGTCTGTTCCCCTTCCTGGTCTTTAGCTCCCTCTTCGGTTCGCCCAGGCGTGGAGGGGGTTGGGGAGGCGGGTTCGGCGGTGGTTTCGGGGGTGGCTTTGGTGGGGGCTTCGGTGGCTTTGGCGGTGGCGCAAGCGGCGGGGGAGGAGCAGGAGGTGGCTATTAGGATGACGGGCAC
Organism: candidate division KSB1 bacterium; assembly: GCA_024655945.1. Lineage (NCBI taxonomy): Bacteria > Pseudomonadati > Candidatus Zhuqueibacterota bacterium. The sequence continues at coordinate 135,531 of JANLFK010000006.1, read as the reverse complement.
GCCGATGCACGAGCGCCGCATTACCCCTCAGGCGAAGCCGACCTTTGTGGAGGTTTGGAATGGGTAAAGTACCGCACACACCAGAGGAAATATTCGAGGCCTTTGTTGCGGATTATCGTGCCCTCTTTGGCGAACAGCTCATCTCTATCGTTCTTTACGGCAGCGGGGCGCGCGGCGAGTATGTGCGCAAGCGCTCGGACATCAACTTCCTCGTCGTCCTCAGCGAGGAGGGCATGAAAGAGATTGGCAAGGCCCTACCAGTTGTCACCAAGTGGCGGAAGAGAAACGTGAGCCCCCCTCTGTTCATGACTCCCGAGTATATAGCCTCTTCGCTGGACAGCTTTCCCATGGAGTTTCTCTCGCTGAAGCAACATCATAGAGTCGTGTTCGGAGAGGATCCGCTGCAGCAGGTGGAGATAGACAGAAAGCTCCTCCGCCTGCAGTGCGAGCGTGAGGTGAAGGGGAAACTGCTCCATCTGCGCGAGGCCTATTTGGCCACGGCGGGGCGACGTGATCTCCTGGCCGGGCTCATCCGCCGGTCATTGACCGCATTTGTGCCGCTGTTCGAGGCGCTGCTGGTGCTCAAAGACATGGAAGTGCCGAGGAGCAGAACGGAGGTGATTGCCAAAGGGGTGGAAGCATTCGGGCTGGACGCCGCGGTGTTTTCCCAGCTCTTGCGCGTCTGGAGCGGCGAAAAGCTCAGCCGCCAGACACTCGACCGTCTGGCGCAGCAGTTTGCCTGGGAAGTGAGAAGACTGGCACTCACCGTCGACGCAATGTAGCCATGCAAGAGGAGGAGACAATGCGTAAGACTGGCTCTCTAGTCCTGATCGTCATCATCGTCGTTATCCTTTTTCTGGGATTACGCGGCTGCTCCACCTACAATGCGCTCGTGAGCACAGACGAGGAGGTCAAGGCTGTGTGGGCGCAGGTGGAGAATCAGTACCAAAGGCGTTATGACCTCATCCCCAATCTGGTGGAGACCGTCAAAGGATACGCTGCCCATGAGCGGGAGACACTGATTGCGGTGACCGAGGCGCGGGCAAAAGTCGGCCAGGCACGAAGGCCGCAAGAGGTCATCGAGGCCAACGACCAGTTGTCTTCGGCCTTGGCACGCCTGTTGGTGGTGGTTGAGCGCTATCCGGAGTTGAAGGCCAACGAGAACTTTATCCGGTTGCAGGATGAACTTGCGGGCACCGAGAACCGCATTGCCGTGGAACGGCGACGCTACACCGAGGTAGTGCAAAAGTTCAACACGATGGTGAGGCGATTCCCCACCAATATCATCGCCGGGCTGTTCAACTTTAAGGTGCGGGAGACCTTCGAGGCGGTAAGCCCAGCGCGAGAAGCCCCTCGCGTCGACTTTGGCAGAGGCGGCCGGTAGCTCGCCGCCACATTGCCGTTTTCCCCTCCCGGGTGTCGCGTGTGCGCGGGAGGGCCAGTGCCTGCCAAGAGAACCGCGAGGGAAGAAGAATGAGCGCCCTGTGGCTCGTGTTGATCGGGGTTGTGCTGCTTGTGCTTGCTTACCTTGGCTATGGGGGCTTTGTCGCCAAGAGGTTGGGGATCGACGCCGGGCGGGCGACGCCAGCGCAGACCATGAACGACGGGATCGACTATGTGCCCACGCCCGCGCCCGTGGTGCTGGGACACCACTTTGCCTCCATCGCCGGTGCGGGCCCCATCGTGGGCCCTGTGATGGCGTCCATCTTCGGGTGGCTGCCGGTGTATCTGTGGATTGTGGTCGGTGGCATCTTTGTGGGTGCGGTGCACGACTTTAGCGCGGTCGTGGCCTCCCTGCGCCATCGCGGCAAGTCCATCGGCGAAGTCATCGAGGAGCACATCGGCAGAAATGGCAAGCTGCTGTTCCTGCTTTTCTCGTGGTCGACCCTCCTGCTGGTCATCGCGGTTTTTACCCAGCTTGTGGCCAAGACTTTTGAGCAGGTGCCGTCGGTGGCCACGGCTTCCCTGCTCTTTATGCTGCTCGCCATTGGCTTTGGCTTGGCCATCTACCGGGCACGGGTGCCGCTGTTGGCTGGTACTGTTGTCGGGGTTGTGCTCCTGTTCCTTTGCGTCTACCTGGGGCAGAAGTGGCCGCTTGCACTGCCGGCTGGGGTGTGGCGCTACATGCTTCTGGCCTATTGCTTTGCCGCTGCCGTCCTGCCTGTGTGGTTCCTGCTGCAGCCCCGTGATTATCTGAACACGTATCTCCTTTATGCCCTTCTGGTCGGCGGTGCGGCGGGCATCTTCTTTGCCAGGCCGCACGTCAACATGAGCGCGCTTACCCATTTTCACACGGAGCTGGGATACCTCTTCCCCGTGCTGTTTGTGACGGTGGCCTGTGGCGCCATCTCGGGTTTCCATTCCCTGGTGGCCTCGGGCACGACTGCCAAACAGGTGGCAAGGGAGACCGACGCCAAGTTGATAGGCTATGGCGCGATGCTCATCGAGTCCTTCCTGGCGATTGTCGCGCTGCTCACCGCGGCCACCATGGCTTCGGGCCGTCTTCAGCAGCTGTACGGGGCCAAGAGCTTTGTGCAGATTTTTGCCGAGGGGGTGGGCAATTTCATGGCCCGCATCCCTCTGCTTGGCTTGAAGGCTGATGCAGCAACTACCTTCGCGGCGCTCGGAGTTTCTGCGTTCGTCTTGACCTCGCTTGACACGAGCACCAGGCTTGCCCGTTTTGTCTTCCAAGAACTCTTCGAAAGTCGCAAACAGGGGCGTGCTTTGCCCTGGGTCACGAATCGCTACATAGGCACCGCCGTCACCGTGGTGGCCGCCTGGGTGTTCTTAACGAGCGGCGGCTCGGATGCCATTTGGCCGGTGTTCGGTTCGGCCAACCAGTTGCTCGCCGCGTTGGCCCTGTTAGCGGTCTCGGTCTGGTTAGCGAAAGCGGGCCGGCGCAACGCTTTTGTGCGCTACCCGATGTTCTTCATGTTTCTGGTGACGCTGACGGCGTTAGCCTCCTTGGTGTACAAGAACGTTTTGCGGGGCAACTACCTTCTGGTGGCCGTCGGCATTGTGCTCCTTTGCTTAGCCGGGCTGCTGATCAACCAGGCAGTCCGCAGCCTTCGTGGCGCGACGGCTATGCAAAGTGAGCAGAGGTGAAACGACTGGCGAACACTCTTGTATGGGTCGCGTGCCTGAACGTGCAGAGGATAGCAAGAGCTCTCAGGTAGAAGGCTCCACTTTGAGGTGGGGTGCGTTGGCAGCCGGCCCCTTGCTTTTTCTTGGGGTTCTCTGGGGCGTGGAGGCAGGTGCCGATCTCTCCGCGGCCGGACACCGGGTCTTAGCGCTGGCGGCACTCATGGCCTGGTGGTGGATTACCGAGGCGGTACCTGTCCCGGCCACCGCTCTGTTACCGCTTGCCTTGCTGCCGGTGCTCGGCGTGCAGCCGGCGCGCGAGGTGGCGGCCTCCTATGGCGACAGCAACGTCTTCCTCTTCATGGGCGGATTCTTCTTGGCGGTGACCATGCAGCGGTGGGGACTGCACCGGCGCCTGGCCCTGCACGTGATTCGTCTGATTGGCTCGAATCCCCGCACCCTCGTGCTCGGCTTCATGGTGGCGACGGCGGCGCTCTCCATGTGGATCTCCAACACCGCGACCACCCTCATGATGTACCCCATCGCCCTGGCCTTGGTGCTGCACCTGGACGAAGGCTCGGCTGCAGAGGAGGCGCCCGCGCGCGCCCGTTTGAAGACCGCGCTGATGCTGGGAGTTGCTTATGCAGCCAGCATCGGTGGCATTGGCACGCTGATTGGCACCCCGCCCAACATCATCCTCGTTGCCCAGCTGACGCGCCTTTTCCCGAAGGCCCCCACCATTGGCTTTCTGGATTGGTTGAAGGTGGGATTGCCCTTTGTGGTGCTCTTTCTGCCCCTGAGCGGGCTGCTCCTCACGCGTGTGGTCCTTCCTTTGGGAAGAGGAAGCCTGGGGGGAGGGCGCCAGGCAATCAGGCAAGAGATAGCACAGCTGGGCCGACCTTCGCGCGGGGAATGGCTGGTGGGGCTGGTTTTTGTGATCACGGCTTTGGCTTGGGTGTGGCGCTCTGATGTGGAGGTGGGCGCGGTGCGCATCCCGGGGTGGGCAAGCCTCTTAGGACTTGGCGCGAAGGTCAACGACGCAAGCGTGGCCATGGTGGCGGCCGTGCTCCTCTTTATCCTGCCTGTGAATTTCCGGAGACGGGAGTTTTTCCTTGATTGGGAGACGGCGCGCGGCATTCCCTGGGGGTGCTGATTCTGTTCGGCGGGGGCATGGCCCTGGCCGGGGCCTTCGAGAGCTCAGGCCTTGCCGCGTGGGTGGGGCACAGACTGTCGCTGCTTCGCTCACTGCCGCCTCTGGTGCTGGTCGTTCTCGTCTGTCTGGTGACGACCTTCCTCACGGAAGTGACCTCCAACACGGCTGTTGCGTCGATCTTCACGCCGGTGTTGGCGGCCGCGGCAGTGGCCGTGGGGATGAACCCCCTGCTGTTGATGATTCCCAGCGCCATTTCGGCTTCCTGCGCGTTCATGCTGCCGGTGGCGACCCCGCCCAATGCGATTGTGTTCGCCTCCGGTCATGTGTCCATCCCGCAGATGGCCCGGGCCGGAGTGCTGTTGAACTTCTTAGGGGTCATTCTCGTTACACTGGTGGTATACGTGGTGGCAGTGCCCGCATTCGGCATCAACATGGGTGTGCTGCCAGCCTGGGCGCAATGAGAGGTGCAAGGGAGCAGAAGGCATGAGCTCTCGTCTGGTTGCTTTCCTCAGAAGCAATTGGAACCGCATCATCCGCCTGTGGGCGATGGAGATCCAGCGCTCCATCCCCAGCTATCGCTCGCGGCCGCTCTCGGAATTGTACCAGACCACTGCCAAGCACCTCGAAGCCACGATCCAGTTCATCGAAACCGGGTGCGACGACAAACTGCGGGGGTTCTTGAATGAGATTGCCCCTATGCGCATCCAGCAGGGGTTCCGCCTCTCCGACATTCAGCGGGCGTTCTTGGTGGGCAAGCGGGTCATCTGTGACTTGATTGAAGAGGCCTATGCGGAAGACCAGGGCAGCTTGCCTACTGCGTTGCGTGCGGTAGAGGAGCCGTTCAACCAGACGGTGCTGGAATACTCGGACATCTACCAGGAGTTGCAGCTCAGGGAGGTGGAAAAGCGCAGCCGGGAGGCCCTGAAGGCCGAGGAAGAGCGGCGGCTCTTGGAACAAGTGCAGGCGGAGAGGGAGAAGCTCGACCGCCTGGTGGCGGCAATCGGTGCCGACATCGCCATCATCGGCCGCGACATGCGCGTGGTATGGCACAACCGCTACCTGTGGCGCGGCGAGAGCCAAGAGGAGATCAAACTCGGCACCAAGTGCAATGTGCTGTGCTGGCACACGCAGCGGCGACATCAGGACTGTGCCACGCAGCGGGCTTTCCGCAGTGGCCAGGTGGAGCAGAGCAATGTGGAGGTGCGCAACGGTAACGGTCAGACCCGCCACTTCCAGATCGTCGCCACACCGCTGCACGGCGCCGACGGCTCTATCCCCCAAGTCCTGGAACTGGTGCGCGAGGTGACCGACATCCGCGAGCTGGAACGCCGCGTGGGCAGGCAACAGGAGTTCTTGGAGGCGGTGAGCAATGACTCGGCCGACGCCATTATCGGCCTGGATCCCTACAGTCGCATCATCTTCTGGAACAAAGGCGCGGAAGCAATCTTCGAATACCCGGCTGTGGAGATCATCAACAAGCGGATCACGGTGCTGACCCCCGCAGGTTCTGAGCGCCGAAAGCGACTTCGCCACCTCCTTGCGCAGGTGCGCCGCGACCGCTACATTCGCAACATAGAGACCATGCTCACCACCAAGAGCGGCCGCGACGTGCCGGTGGATGTCACGCTCAGCACCATCCGCGACAGGGAAGGGACGATAATCGGCTTTTCTTCGGTCATCCGTGACATTAGCGAGCGCAAGCGCCTCGAGGAGAAGGTGCTGCAATCGGAACGTTTGGCAACGGTGGGGCGCATGGCTGCCAAGGTCGCCCACGACATTCGCAATCCCCTTTCCTCCATCAGCCTCAACGTCGAACTTCTGGGCGACGAAGTTGCCAACCTCAGCCAAGCCTCCAACGAGGAGATTCGCGACCTGCTCAGTGCCATTGCCTCGGAAGTGGACCGCCTGGCGCAGATGAGCCAGGAGTACTTGGAATTCGCGCGCATTCCCAAGTTGAAACTTCAACTCACCGACGCAAACCAGCTGTTCGGCGAGCTGCTCAAGCGTTCGTTGGCAGAACTGGCGGCCAAGAAGATTGCGGTCGCCACCCGCTTCGGCGACGACCTTCCCCCCGTGCGGGTAGACCGGGCGCAGATGTACCGCGCGCTGCAGAACCTGCTGCGCAATGCGGTCGAGGCAATGCCCAACGGCGGCACCCTGACGTTGGCCACCGAGCGAAATGGCGACTGCGTGCTGATGAAGGTGGCCGATACAGGCATGGGGATCGAGGAGAGCGAGTTGCCCAAAATCTTCGAGCCCTTTCACAGTACCAAGGAGTTTGGCACCGGCTTGGGGTTGACCATCACCCGCCACCTGGTGGAAGAGCACGGGGGCGCGGTCACGTGCCGCAGCAGGGTGGGCGAGGGGAGCGAGTTCGTCATCGCGCTCCCGGTGCAGGGGGTGAAAAGGGAAGAGTTGCTGTGAATTCTGCGGAAAAGACAATACTGGTCGTTGATGACGAGAGCGATCTGCGCGACTCCTTGGGAAAGGTGCTGCGCAAGGAGGGCTATGTCGTGCTCCTGGCCGAAGGCGGCGAGCGCGCCTTGGAACTTTTGGCCAGCAAGCACGTAGACTTGGTGCTCACCGACTTGCGCATGCCGCAGATGAGCGGCATGGACCTGCTGCGCCGCATTAAACAGCAGTGGCCAGACATCGAGGTTCTGGTGCTGACCGCCTACGGCACGATCGAGGGGGCCGTGGAGGCGATGCGCGCCGGTGCCTATGACTTTGTCACCAAGCCGCTGAAGCGCGCCGAGTTGGTCCAGGCCATCCGACGGGCCGCCGAGCGCCAGAGTCTGGCCATGGAGAACCGCTACCTTCGCCAGGAACTGGAGGGTCGCCGTGGCTACCAGCTGGTGGTCGGCCGCAGCGGGGCGATGCGGCGGGTCATGGAATGGGTGGAGCGCCTGAGCGCCATCTCTTCCACCGTGCTTATTACCGGCGAGAGTGGCACAGGCAAGGAGCTGGTGGCCCGCGCCATTCACGCGCGCAGTCCCCGGGCCGAAAAGCGCTTCGTGGCCATCAACTGTGGTGCCATCCCGGAAAGCCTCATGGAAAGCGAGCTCTTTGGCCACACTCGGGGCGCATTCACCGGGGCCATTCGCGACAAAGACGGCCTGTTCAAGGTTGCCGCCGGTGGCACCCTGTTCCTGGACGAGATCGGAAGCGTCCCCTTGGCGTTGCAGATCAAGCTCCTGCGGGCCATAGAAGAAAAGGAGATCCTCCCCGTCGGGAGCACGACGCCAATCCCTGTGGACGTGCGCATTATCGCTGCCTCCAACCGCGACTTGGCCAAGGAGGTGGAAAGGGGCACTTTCCGCGAAGACCTCTACTATCGCCTGAATGTGGTGGGCATCGAGATCCCACCGTTACGCGAGCGCAAGGAGGACATCCCGGAGCTGGTGCAGTATTTTATCGCCCTGCACGCGGCCGAGCTCAACTCCAAGGTGGAGGGGATCGACGACGAAGCCATGGCCGCCCTGATGGCTTATGACTGGAAAGGAAACGTGCGGGAGCTGGACAATGTCATCGAGCGGGCGATGATTCTGTGCGACCGGCCTCTCATCGGCGTGGCGCACCTTCCGGTGAACCTCCAGCCCAATCTTTTCGAGCGACCTGGACGATCGCGGCGCCTCAAAGACGCGGTCAAGGACTTTGAGCGGCAGCACATCATGGCCGTGCTCCGGCACACCGGCCACGACAAAGAGCGTGCTGCGGAGATTCTTGGGGTGAGCCAGTCTTCTCTCTATCGCAAGATGGCGGAGTTGGGGATTCCGACCACGTCGGCCCATTCTTAGTTTTGGGAAGGCCCTCAGATGCCTTTCCCAATTGCGGGAACCAACGCACAGGGGAGCATGGCGAAGGAAGCGCCGCCACCGTTAAGTGCGTGAACAAAGGGGAAGTTGCGCTGCGCAGCGGCATTGAGCGCATGGCACAGTTCTTGAAAAGCTTCCGATCACCGACACGCTCACCATTGTTGAGGTCTGGATTAGGAGCAGAAAGCAACATCAGGACCGTGCCATGGCCACGCAGACGCCGCAATTCCGCGTGCTCATCGTGGATGACGACTATGAATTCCGCGTGTCGTTAGGGAAGGCGCTCGCCAAGCAGGGGTACCAGGTGGAGCTGGCCGCCGATGGCGTCGAGGCCTTGCGCGCCGTGGAGAGAGGCAACTTTGACCTGGTCATTACCGACCATCGCCTTCCAGGTGTGCTGGGGATCGACTTGCTGCCGGAGATCAGACGGCGCAGTCCCCATTCGGCGGTGATCCTGGTGACCGCCTACGGCGACGATTCTGTGCGGCAGCGCGCCCGCGAGGCAGGAGCCTTCGCCTTCTTGGATAAGCCTATCAAGCGCGAGGAGATTCTTACCTTGGTGGTGCAGACCCTGGCGCGCAGGGACCGGACCTTGCACCCTGGCCCATGAAGGCCAGGCGAGGTGCTTTTTGGTTGGAGAATTCCGGAATGGAGCAAATCAGAACCGAAGAGATCCTCGAAATCGTCGACAAGCACTGTGCCGCCGGTGGCGACACCATAGCGATTCTGCACGACCTTCAGAACAAGTACGGGTTCCTTCCTGAGCAGGCATTGCGCATAGTGGCGGAGCAGTTGCACCGTCCGCTGGTGGATGTGTACGGCGTGGCGACGTTTTATCGGTCTTTTCGCCTCAAGCCGCGCGGCAAGCACCTGATTTCCGTGTGTATGGGCACAGCCTGCCATGTGCGCGGCTCGCCGCTGGTGGTGCAGGAGTTCCAGCGCCAGCTGGGCATCGCGGCCGGATAGACCACTTCCGACAGGCAATACACGCTGGAGACGGTGAACTGCCTGGGCGCGTGCGCCTTAGGCCCAATGGTCGTTGTGGACGGCCACTACTTCCCCCCACTTGGCCAAGACCAAGGTGCGGCACGTGCTTGACCGTACGCAGGAAGGACTCGACAAGGTGGACGTTGCCACTGACGAGCGTGTCTTTTCGGTGCAGGTCAATTGCCCGCGCTGCAACCATAGCCTCATGGATCCGGACTACCTCATCGACGGCCACCCGTCCATCTGGCTAACCATTTCCTTCGGGCAGAAGCACGGTTGGATTCGTCTGTCGTCGCTCTACGGCAGCTACACCATTGCCTCAGAGCACGAAATCCCCATGGACACGATCATCGACAACTTCTGTCCGCACTGTCACGCCGAGTTAGTGGGGGCGTCCAATTGCACCGAGTGCGGGGCGCCGATGTTCCCCATGGTCGTGCGCGGAGGTGGCATGGTGCAGATCTGCTCGCGGCGCGGCTGCAAGAGCCACATGCTCGACCTGTACGGGGTGAACTTCTGACCGGCTACTGTCGACCCCTGGGGCCAAAGGATCGGAACGCCAACAGTAAAGCGAGATTATGAGACGACTCAACTTCATTGACGAGTTCTACCACCTGCAGCAGATCCTCCTCGCCGACCACGACCCCACCATGCCGACCATCGTTATCTCCGCAGGCACGTGTGGGCAGGCCAGCGGCGCCAATGACCTCATCCGCATTGCCAAGCGCGAGCTGCTCAACAAGGGCCTCACCGACAAAATCCGCTTGCTCATTACCGGCTGCCACGGCTTCTGCGAGATGGAGCCCTCGGTGCTGGTGGAGGCGGCCCGGACGTTCTACCCCAAGGTGACCATGCCGGACATGGTGCGGATTGTGGAGGCCGTGGCCAAAGGCGAGGTCATCGAGGAGTTGCTGTACGTCGACCCGGTGACAGGCGAGCGCTTCGCCAAGCAGGACGATTTGCCTTTCTTCCGCAAGCAGGTGCGCACCATCCTCAGTCGCAATGAGCGCCTGGACCCCATCCGGATCTACAACTACATCGTGCACGGAGGGTACAGTTGGTTTGTGAAAGTCCTTGCCCGCCGCAGTCCGAGTTGGGTCATCGAGGAGGTGAAGGCGTCGGGCTTGCGTGGTCGCGGCGGCGCTGGTTTTCCCACCGGCAAGAAATGGGAATTGTTGGCCACCCAGCCGGACGGTCGCGGCAAGTATCTGGTGTGCAATGCCGACGAGGGCGACCCCGGCGCCTACATGGATCGCAGCGTGCTGGAGGGCAACCCGCACAGCATCATCGAGGGGATGCTCATCGGGGCCTACGGCACGGGCGCCACGGAAGGCGTCATCTACGTGCGTGACGAGTACCCCCTTGCCGTCAAGCATCTAATCATTGCCCTGCGCCAGGCACGCGAGTTTTGGGCCTGTTGGGCGAGAACATCCTGCGCACTGGCTTATCCTTCGACATCCGCTTAGTGCGCGGCGCCGGCGCGTTCGTCTGCGGCGAAGAGACCGCCCTCATGCACTCCATAGAGGGCAAGGTGGGCGAGCCCCGGCAGCGGCCGCCTTTCCCCGTACAAAAAGGGATCAACGGCCGGCCCACGGCCATCAACAACGTGGAGACCTGGGCCAACATTCCGGTGATCTTTGAGATGGGGGCGGAGAAGTTTGCCAGCATCGGCACCAAGGGCAATTCCGGAACCAAGATTTTCGGCCTGGTGGGCAAAATCCGCAACACCGGCTTGGTGGAGGTGCCGATGGGGATCACCATCAAGGAGATTGTCTACGACATCGGCGGTGGGCCGTCTGGCAAGGCAAAGATCAAGGCGGTGCAAACTGGGGGCCCTCGGGCGGCTGCGTCCCGGCCAGCCTCTTTGACCTGCCCATCGACTACGACAGCCTGGCCCAGGCCGGCTCCATCATGGGTTCCGGCGGGATCATCGTCATGGACGAGAACACCTGCATGGTGGATGTGGCCAAGTACTTCATGAACTTCCTGCGCGACGAGTCCTGCGGCAAGTGCTTCACCTGCCGGAAGGGGACGCAGCGCATGTGGGAGATAGTCGACGACATCTCGCGCGGAAAGGGAAGCGATGGACAGCTTGCGCTGCTGCAGGAGCTGGCCGAGGTGGTCAAGGACACCACCATGTGCGGTCTGGGGCAGACGGCCTCCAACCCGGTGCTCTCCACGCTGCGGTACTTCCGCCACGAATATGAGGAGCACATCCAGAAACACCTCTGCCAGGCAGGCGTGTGCAAGGAGCTGGTGGGTGCGCCGTGTCAGTCGGCCTGTCCGCTTGGGACGGAGGCCTGGCGTTACGTGGCGCACATCGCCCGTGGCGAGTACGAGGAAGCCTACCGCGCCATCCGCGAGGCTAATCCATTTCCCTCCGTCTGAGCGCGCGTCTGTCATCATCCATGCGAGGAGCGCTGCCGGGCCGGGGCGATTAGCGGCCAGGCCATCGCCATTCGCGCCCTCAAACGCTTCATCACCGACCGCATGGACCCCATGGCCTACAGGCCGAAGCGCACCAAGAAAGTCCTGAAGACCAGCCCGGCGGTGGCCATCGTCGGGGCCGGGCCGGCCGGTCTGACTGCTGCCCACTATCTGTCCCTCATGGGATACCGGGTGAGCATCTTCGAAGCCGAACAGCGCCCTGGCGGCATGATGTTGAGCGCCATCCCCGCCTATCGCTTGCCCAGAGAGGTGCTGGAGAAGGAGATCGACTCGCTCCTGGACAAATACATCAGCGTCAACTATGGCGTGTCCCTCGGGCAGGACATCACCATCGATGGCCTGTTCCAGCAGGGATTCAAGGCCATCTTCCTTGCTCTTGGTGCGCACAAGAGCCGCCGTCTCGGGATCGAAGGAGAGGATGCCGCCGGGTTTTTCCCCTCGATTCAATACTTGCGCTCCTTCAACCTCGAGGAACGGCAGCAGGCACGTGGGCGTCATCGGCGGCGGCAACTCGGCGGTCGATGCGGCGCGCGTGGCTCTGCGGCAAAGAGATGTCCGCAGCGTCGCCATCTTCTACCGCCGCACCCGGGAAGAGATGCCGGCTTTTGCCGAGGAGGTGGAGGCGGCATTGCAAGAGGGCGTCCGCTTGGAGACGCTGGTCTCGCCGGTGAAGATCCTCACCAGGCAAGGGAGGGTCACCGGGCTGCGCCTGGTGCGCAATGTGCTAGGCGATATTGACGCCTCCGGCAGGCGGCGCCCGGTGCCGGTTCCTGGCTCCGAGTACGACTGCGAACTAGATTCCGTCATTGTGGCCATCAGCGAAGGCTCCGACGTCGACTCGGTGGCCGTGGCGAGCCAGCAGAGAGTCGAAACCACTCGGGAAGAGACGGTCAAGGTCGACCCGGACACCCTGTGCACCAATCTGCCTGGCGTCTTTGCCGGTGGCGACGTGGTCAGGGGAGCGAGCACCGTGGTGGAGGCAATCGCTGATGGCAAGCGGGCCGCGGTGATGATCGACCGCTACATCCGGGGCGAACTCCGCCAGCCGCCTGAGGTGCGGTTGCCGCGCGTCTCCGTGCCGCCAGTGCAGGTGAGCGAGGAGCTTGCCTCGGCACGCCGGGTCGAAACTCCGCGGGCCTCGGTAGAGTGGCGCAAACGAGGGTTTGCGGAGGTGGAGATGTCGCTGACCGTAGAAGAGGCAACGCGCGAGGCGAGCCGCTGCCTGCGCTGCGACCTCGAGTTCGTGCAGCGGCCAGAAGCACGCGCCTGAAGCTGAAGGAAGAGCAACATGGTCAACTTCACTATGAATGGGGTGCCGGTGCAGTTTGAAGAGGGCACCACGCTGCTGGAAGCGGCCAAGTTCATGGGCTTTCCCATCCCCACGCTCTGTCACGTGGAAGGGCTTTCTCCCTATGGCGCCTGTCGGCTGTGTGTGGTGGAGATTGGCGAAGGGCCGCAAGCAAAGTTGGTGACCTCTTGCACCTATCCGGTCCAGGAGGGGCTGAAAGTGCGCACCGCCTCGTCGCGCGTGGTACGTGCGCGCAAGATGATCATCGAGCTCCTGCTGGCCTCATGCCCTCAGTCGAAGGTCATCCAGGACCTTGCCTCCAAGTTCGAAGTGCGCCAGCAGCGCTTCCGGCAGGAGTACGAAGATTGCATCCTCTGTGGCCTGTGTGTGCGCATGTGTGCCGAGCAGATGGTGGGCAAGGCCATTGGCTTCCGGGGCCGCGGCGAGCGCCGGAGCATTGGCACTCCGTTCGATATTCGCTCGGAGGAGTGCCGGCTCTGCGGTGGGTGCATCTACGTGTGCCCCGCGTGTCAGTTGCGCTGCACCTACACCGAGCCGGAGAAGGCCATCTGTGGCGCCTGCGCGAACCTGAGCCCGCCGTGTATCGAAAAGGAGCAGTTCGACGACATGATGTGCTACATGGACCCGTGCGTGGCATGTGAGATTGTCAAGTAGCCGGACGGCCGAGTAGACTTCTGCATTGGGGCGGTCAAAACACAAGGAGCAGCAGGCATGGCAACCACTCTTTCCCGCATAAACTCATCGGCAGCGACGCTCACCAAGAATCGCACCGAGGATTCCATCACCCCCTCATCGGGGATGTGCGTCACCGGTGTGGACGGGTGCATCGGCATGTGCGAAATCGGCAAGTCCGCCTATCGCGGTCACGAGGTCATCTACCCGCAGCCTTTTGGCGTGATCACCACGGCAGCGGAAAAGACCTACCCAGTGGACTATGGCCACTTCAACATCATGGGCACTGCCGTGGGCGCCCACGGCATCGAGGCAGATAGCGACAAGGCCATCTTTCCCAACGTCAGCCTCGAGGTGGCCATCGGCCACGACCAAGGCATCAAGTTCCGCTACCCATGGATCATTCCCGGCATCGGCTCCACCAACGTGGCGAAGAACAACTGGGAGGGGCTTGCTATCGGCTCGGCGTTGGCGGGCACCGGCTTGACCATCGGCGAGAACGTCGTGGGCATGGACATGGAGGCCACGTTCAAAGGTGGGCGGGTCGTGGACACGGTCGACCTCAAGAGGCGCGTGCAGCTGTACAAGGAGTTTCAGCGCGACGGCTACGGGGCCATCATCGTGCAGGCCAACGTCGAACACACCCGCCTGGGCGTGCACGAACACGCCGTGGAAAAGCTGGGCGTGGAATGTGTGGGGATGAAGTGGGGCCAAGGTGCGAAGGACATCGGGGGCGAGGTCAAGATTCGCGAGCTCAAGAAGGCCCAGACGCTGCGTGACCGGGGCTAGGTGGTGCTTCCGGATCCCCACGACCCGGACGTGATCCGTGCCTTCGAGCGCGGTGCGTTCAAGGAATTCGAGCGTCACTCCCGCATCGGCATGGTCGACGAGGAGGCCTTTGCCCAGCGCGTGGAAGAGCTGCGCAAGGCCGGGGCCAAATACATCTTTCTGAAGACGGGCGCCTATCGGCCGGCCGACTTAGCGCGTGCCGTGGCCTATTCATCCAAGTATCGCATCGACCTGCTCACAGTGGATGCGGCCGGCGGCGGCACCGGCATGAGCCCCTGGCGCATGATGAACGAATGGGGCGTTCCGCCCGTAGAGCTGCATTCGCTCTTGTACTTCTACACCAAGCGGCTGGCCGAGCAGGGCAAGTACGTGCCGGCGCTGGCCGTGGCCGGCGGCTTTACCTTCGAGGACCAAATCTTCAAGGCCCTGGCGCTGCGAGCTCCTTACTTCAAGCTGGTTGGCATGGCCAGGGCGCCCATCGCCGCCGCCACGGTGGGCAAGACCATCGGCAGAGCTATCAGTGAAGGACAGTTGCCGGTGTACGTGGAGCGCTTCGGCACCACCATCGACGAAATCTTTGTCACCGCCAGCTCGCTGCGTAAAGAGCCGGGCAAAGAGATGTTCGAAAAGGTGCCCACAGATGCGCTGGGCCTGTACACCTGCTACGAGTGCCTTGCACAAGGGCTGCGCCAGCTCATGTGCGGCAGTCGCAAGTTCACCTTGGCGCACATCAGCCGCGACGACATTGCCGCTCTCACCCCAGAGGCGGCACGCATCAGCGGCATCACCTACATCACCGACGTGGACAAGGAAGAGGTGGAGAAGATTTTGGCCTGCTGACGTCCCCTAATCGGCGGGCACGAAGGGCCAATGGAGAGCGCGATGCGCGCCATTGGCCTTTCTGCTTTTTCAGAGGTGGGGCGTTCTGGCCGCACCGCTTCTGGCTGAGCAAGAGGGAGTCGCCCACCAGGCTCACGCTTCGCCTCCCGCAGGGCGTACACCGGCTGCACAAGCCACGCCCTGCTTCCCTCGCGCGCTGTTTTGCACGCCCCGCTCCCCATGCCCGCCCGGGCGGCCTCGTCGGCATCCGGCGGGCTCGAGGTTGGCACTGGCATCACCTCGTAATGGCTCTTCCCCACGCACCGTGGTTGCGGGCGGGCTGGTTGGCTCAGTGCGCCGGCTCCCGAAAGAGGTTGACTTTTTGCGGCCACTCGCGTATATTTGCCACGGCATCCGAGAAGATAAGCCGGCAAGGTCAAACCAGGGAGAGGACGTATGAAGCCCGAGGAGATGCGCAAGCTGAGTTTTGCGACGCTGTGTGTCCATGGGTCAGGAGGCGTGGACCGGCTCACCGGCGCGGTTTCCATCCCCATCTACCAGAGCTCGACCTTTGCCTTCCCCAGCGCTAAGGCGGGGGCTGAGATCTTTGCCGGGCAGCGGGAGGGCTACATCTACACGCGCATCGGCAACCCCACGGTGGATGCCTTCGAGCGGGAGATGGCCTTCTTGGAAGGCGGCGAGGCTGCGTGCGCCACTGCCTCGGGCATGGCTGCGACCACCACGGCGGTGCTCACCGTCGTGCGCACCGGGGAAAACATCGTCGCCTCCGACACGCTGTACGGCGGCACCCACCAGCTCTTTCGCGAGACGATGAAGCGCCTGGGCATCGAGGTGCGCGAGGTGGAGGCGAGCCAGCTGGCCAATATCGAGGCCGCCATGGACGACAAGACACGCGTGGTCTTTATCGAAACGCCCTCTAACCCCACGCTGAAGCTCATCGACATCGCCGGCGCAGCGAAGATTGCCCACCGCCACGGGGCTCTCCTCATGGTGGACAATACCTTTGCCACGCCCTATTTCCAGCGGCCGCTTTCCTTAGGAGCCGATATCGTCATCCACAGCGCCACCAAGTACATCGGGGGACATGGCGACACCATCGGCGGGGTGATTGTCGGGCCGAAGGATTTCATAAAACGAGCCAAGGGCGAAGTGCTGCGCGACCTGGGAGGATGCCTCAGCCCATTCAACGCCTGGCTCTTTGTGCGCGGCCTCAAGACCTTGCCGGTGCGCATGGAGCGCCACCAGTTCAACGCCATGCGGATTGCGCAGTACTTGAGCTTTCATCCCAAGGTAGCTCGCGTTTGGTACCCGGGTCTGCGCATCCATCCCCAACACGAGTTAGCGCGCAAGCAGATGACCGGCTTCGGCGGCATGGTGTCCTTTGAGCTGAAGGGAGGGCGTGCCGCCGGCGAGAAGCTCATGGATTCGGTCAAGCTCATGACCTTGGCGGTCAGCCTTGGTGATTGCGATACCTTGATCGAGCACCCGGCCAGCATGACCCATTCGACCTACAAGGAGGAAGACCTCCTTGCCTGCGGCATTACGCCTGGTCTGGTGCGCCTTTCGGTGGGAATTGAGGCAGTGGAGGACTTGATCAACGACCTGTCCCAGGCGCTGCGGAAGATAAAGTGACGCGTGGCTCGTTTGGGCCATTTTTCGATTGACATTTAGCGCCGTTTTTCGTATACTTAGCAGCGGTTTTGCAAGGCGTTATCGGCAGGTGGACGAGCGACGACTGCTGCCAGCAAGGCGGCAGTTTGTGTGAGGGTGGCATGTCAAAGCGAACTGTGTGGCTGATCGTCGTAGCGGTGGTAGTGCTGGGCGGGTTGTCGGTGCTGGGTCTTTCGCTGCTCAGCCTGCGCAGCGCTGGCGGCGAGGCCATGGGGCTCCCCTCGTTTGGGGCCAAGATTGCCGTTGTGGAGCTCACCGGCACCATTGTCGACCCCCGGCCGGTGGTGCGCCAGCTCAAGCAGTACCGCCGGGACGGCTCCATCAAAGCCATCGTCCTGCGCATCGAGAGCCCAGGCGGAGGGGTTGCCGCCACGCAGGAAATTTACCAGGAGGTGAAAAAGACCAGGGAGGCGGGCAAGGTCATCGTGGCCTCCATGGGCTCGGTAGCGGCGTCGGGCGGCTACTACGTGGCGGTAGGGGCAACGCGCATCATGGCCAATCCGGGCACCACCACCGGAAGCATTGGCGTGATCGCCGAGATCCCCAACATCCGACGCCTGCTGGACAAGCTGGGCATCGGCTTTACCGTGATCAAGAGTGGCAAGTTCAAGGACACCGGTTCTCCCTACCGCGAGCTCACTGACGCCGAGCGCGCCTACCTGCAACAGTGGGTGGATGATGCGTTCGCCCAGTTCGTGGATGCCGTGGCCGAGGGCCGCAAAATGGAGCGCGCACAGGTGCGGGATCTGGCCGACGGGCGGGTGTTCACCGGCATGCAGGCGGTGCGCAGCGGTCTGGTGGACACCCTGGGCACTCTTGAGGACGCGCTGCGCCTGGCCGCTGACCTGGCGGGCATCAAGGGCGAGCCGCGCATCGTGCGGCAGGAGAGACGCCTTCGTCTGGTTGACCTCCTTTTCCAGAACGCGCGTCTCTTCATCGAAGCCTTGGAGCGCTGGCCACGCCTGAGCTACAAGGTTGCTTTCTGAGCCTGGAGCGAAGCAGTGCCGATTTTCGAATACAAATGCGCCGACTGTGGCGTGACCTTTGAAGAGCTGGTCCGGAGCAGCGACAGCCACTCGCCGCCGGCCTGTCCCCAGTGCGGCAGTGCACACACGGCGCGGATCTTCTCGGTGTTTGGCTTTGCCGGGACCAGTCGCCCCGTCACTTCTGCGAGCACGGCCTCCTGCAGCGGGTGCAGCTCAAAGCACTGCGCCACGTGCAAATGAGCGCCCTCTGAAGTGGAACAGCGGCGCCTGCCCCAGTCTGTGCGGTGCTTGCGCGAAGAAGAACCGGGGATGAGCGGGGAATGTGAGGTTGCAGATGACCAAGCAGGAGATTGTGGACATAGTCGCCGAGGGGACGGGGTTGACCAAGGTTGACACCCTGGCCGTCATAGATGGTTTCATCGCCACGGTGGCTTGGGCCTTGCAGCACGGGCAGAGCGTGACGCTGCGCGGGTTTGGCACCTTTCTGGTAGCCGATCGCAAGGCGCGCAGGGCCCGCAATCCGGTGACGAAGAAGTTGGTGGAGATTCCGCCGCGAAAGGCACCCTATTTTCGCCCGGCTGAAGAGTTGCGCGAGTCGGTGGCGAAAGGGCCCAAAGCGGAGCAAGAGGCACCAGCAACGGGGACGGATGGCCCCACACCGGCTTTGCCGAACGAGAGAACCGACATATAGCCGAAGCACAAGTTCAGGCACTGAAGCAAAGGAGGTGAGCGCGTTTGCCCTGCGGCAAGAAGAGGAAACGACACAAGATCGCAACCCACAAACGCAAGAAACGGCTGCGGAAGAACAGGCACAAGAAGAAACTCCGGTAGGAGCGCCCCGCGTGGGGCTCCCCAGAGAATGAGTGCGGTGGTCCACACACGAGGCAGGCTGCGGCAGCTGCCGTACGAACGGCACCGTTGGCCGCTGGCAACGCTCGGCATAAGGGCTGAGGCAGACGCTTGGCCCTTATTTGCCTGTGGCTGGCGTCGTGGCCTCGGGAGTGGCTGTTCCCGGTCTCTGGTTGCCTGAGGGAGCGTGGGGAGAATGGCGGTGCAAGAAGAACAATTCCCGGAAGTGAGCCCTGAGATCGGCGTCGGCGAGGCGTACATCTACACGGTATCCGAGCTGACGCGGGAGATCAAGGTGCTGCTGGAGACCACAATTCCCGTAGTGTGGGTGCAGGGCGAGGTCTCCAACTTCAAGCTGCACACCTCCGGGCACATGTACTTCTCCCTGAAGGATGAGAATGCGCAGATTGCCGCGGTCATGTGGCGTGGCCGCAACGCGGGGCTGCGCTTCATCCCCGAAGACGGCATGAAGGTGCTCGTCCAGGGGCGGGTAACCGTATATGAGAAAAGGGGCAACTACCAGCTCGACGTGCTGCGGCTGCAGCCCGCCGGGGTGGGAGAGCTGCAGCTTGCCTTCGAGCAGTTGAAGAACCGTCTCCGGCAGGAGGGGCTGTTTGCCGAGGAGCAGAAAAAACCCATTCCGCGTTTTCCCGAGCGGGTGGGTATAGTGACCAGTTCCACTGGCGCAGCGCTCCAGGATATTCTCAACATCAGCAGGAGGCGGCTGCCTGGTGTCGAGTTGATTCTGCGCCCGGTGTTGGTGCAGGGGGAGGGCGCTGCCGAGGACATTGCGCGCGCCATTGCCGAGTTCAACGAGTACGGCCAGGTGGACGTGATCATCGTCGGCAGGGGGGGTGGCTCCCTGGAAGACCTCTGGGCTTTCAACGAGGAGATTGTCGCCCGGGCCATTTACGCCTCGCGCATTCCGGTGGTCTCGGCGGTGGGGCACGAGGTGGATTTTACCATCGCCGACTTTGTGGCCGACCTCCGCGCCCCTACGCCATCGGCGGCGGCGGAACTGGTGGTCCCAGACCGGCAGCAGCTGGCGCAGAACCTGCGCAGCCACATCGCGTGGGCCTACCAGGCCCTTTCCGGCCAGCTCGGTCGTGGCCGGGAACGGCTCAATGCCGTCCGCTCCAGCTACGGCTTCCGCCGGCCTGAGGACATCGTCCACCAGCACCAGCAGCGGCTCGACGACGTGACCCGCATGCTTTCGACCACCATGTCTCACCTGCTGACTCTGTCCAGGCAGCGCCAGCAGAGTCTGGCCATGCGGCTGCAGTCCTTGGGGCCGCAGGCGGTGCTGGCACGGGGCTACTCCATCTGTTTTCGGCTGGAGAACGGCGAGGTGGTGCGCACTGGCGCGCAGGTGGCCGAAGGCGAAGCAGTGGGCGTGCAGCTCTTCCGCGGGAGGATTGCGGCCCAAGTGACCAAGGTGGAGCAAGAGGCAGAGCTTAAAGGCCTTTTCCCCGCCAAGGCGGGCACAGATGAACGGCGCTGAGGAGGGTATGACCAGCAAGAAGACATTCGAAAGCGCGATGCAGCGCCTGGAGGAGATTGTCCAGATCTTGGAGCGCGGTGACACTTCCTTGGAAGAGTCGCTCCGGCTTTTCGAGGAGGGGACCGAGCTGGCCAAGTTCTGCGAAGCACGGCTGGCGGAGGCCGAGAGCAAACTGAAGATGCTCGTCAAGAAGGACGACGGCTTCCAACTCGAGCTTGTCTAACCAGGGAGACGACACGACCATGCAGGACGAGAGAGGGGCGTACCGCATCCTGCCCAAGATCAACTCACCCGCCGATTTTCGCCAACTCGACATCCCGGAGCTGTCACAGCTGGCCAAGGAGTTGCGCGAGTTCATCGTCTCCACGGTGAGCTGCACCGGCGGCCATTTGGCCCCCAGCTTAGGGGTCGTCGAGCTGACGCTCGCCCTCCACTATGCTTTCGACACGCCGCGCGACAAGATTATCTGGGACGTGGGCCACCAGGCCTACCCGCACAAGGTCATCACCGGCAGGAGGGACCAGTTCGCTACTTTGCGCCAATGGGGTGGCATCAGTGGCTTCCCCCGGCGGGAGGAGAGCCCCTACGATGTGTTCGGCACCGGCCACGCCAGCACCTCCATCTCCGCCGCCTTGGGGATTGCCTGCGCCCGCGATTTTGCCGGCGACGACTACGCGGTGGTGGCCGTCATCGGTGACGGCTCCATGAGCGGGGGCCTGGCCTTTGAAGGCCTGAACAACGCCGGTGCCCTGAAGCGCGACCTCATCGTCATCCTCAACGATAACCGTATGTCCATCTCTCGCAACGTCGGCGCACTGGCCGAGTACCTGACGCAACTGATCACCGCGCCGGCCTACAATGTGCTCAAGCGGGATATTTGGGAGCTCACCGGCAAGCTTTCCCACTTGGGCGGACATATCCGCACGGCGGTCAGGCGCATGGAAGAGGGACTCAAGGCCCTGATCGTGCCCGGCTTGCTCTTCGAACGGCTGGGATTCCGCTACTTCGGCCCAATCGATGGGCACAACATCGCCCTGTTGGTGAGGGTGCTGCGGGAAGTACGGCAGCTGAAAGGGCCCATCTTTCTGCACGTGCTCACCACCAAAGGGAAGGGCTACCTGCCTGCAGAGAAGGACGCTTCCCGTTTCCACGGACTTGGGGCCTTCAACAAGGTCACTGGCGATGCTGCCAAGCCGGGGAAGAATCCCACCTACACGGAAGTTTTCGGCAGAACTCTGGCGGAAATAGCAGCCAAGCGCCCGGAAGTAGTGGGGATCACGGCGGCAATGGAGCTGGGGACAGGACTCTGTTACCTCCGCCAGACCTTTCCTGAGCGCTTCTTCGATGTGGGTATTGCCGAGGCGCACGCCGTTACCTTCGCCGGGGGGCTGGCGGTGCAGGGACTGAAGCCGGTGGTGGCCATTTATTCTACCTTCCTGCAGCGCGCCTATGACCAGATCATTCACGACATTGCCCTGCAAAACCTGCCGGTCGTTTTCGCTTTGGATCGCGGTGGCCTGGTTGGCGACGACGGCCCCACCCACCACGGTTCCTTCGACCTGACGTACCTGCGCAGCGTGCCCAACCTTGTGGTGGCAGCGCCAAAGGACGAAAATGAGCTTAAGGACCTGCTCTGGACGGCCGTGGACCACCACGGGCCCTTCGCGTTGCGTTACCCGCGCGGCGAGGGAGAGGGTGTGCCGCTGAGCAAAGGGCACAAGAGCATCCCCATTGGCAGCAGTGAGCGGCTGCGCAGCGGTCATGATGTCGCCCTGTTGGGGGTCGGTCCCCTGGTCTATCGCTGCCGGGAAGCAGCCGAGCGCTTGGCCGAGCAGGGGGTCTCCTGCACGGTGGTCAACGTGCGCTTCATTAAGCCGATGGACGAGAGGATGCTCCGCCAGGTGGCCAGCCATCACCCCGTGGTGGTCACGGTGGAGGACAACACGGTGGTCGGCGGTTTTGGCAGTGCGGTGGCCGAGTGGCTGGCTGACCACGGTTTCCGCGACGTGCGCTTGGTGCGCCTCGGCCTGCCCGACCAGTTCGTGCCCCATGGCACCCGCGAGGAACTTTACGCGCGCCTTGGACTGGACACTGACGGCATCACGCGCACGGTCTTGGCCACCTGGCAAGAGGTGATGCAGGCGGCCGAGGGGCGGGCCGTGCGAGCGGCGAGCTGAAAGTGCGGTGAAGCGATGACGTTGGGCATTGTTGCCAACATTACCAAGCCCATGGTCAAGGAGGTGATCCCCCGCCTGGTGCGGTGGCTCGGCAAGCGCCACACCGCCTTCGTGTTGGCCCAGGACATCCGGGAGGTGGTGGACCCTGGAGTCGCCCCTTCCTGCTGGGTGGACGTCGAGGAGCTGGGGCGACGCAGCGACGTGGTGATCGCCTTTGGCGGCGACGGCACCTTTCTGGCTGTGGCGCGGGCCGTCGGCCACCTCGGCGTACCGATCCTGGGCGTGAACCTCGGCGGGTTGGGGTTCTTGGCCGACGTGCGCATCGAAGAGCTTTATCCCTGCCTGGAGGATCTGTTGACCGGGCAATACGACGTCATCGAGCGGATGCTCCTGCGGGCTGCAGTGGTCGAGGAGCCGGACCGGGTGTTTTACGCCCTCAATGATGTGGTCATCGACCGCGGGGGCTCGCCGCGGATCATCGAGATCACCACCCACGTGGACGATGTTTACTTCAACACCTACATCGCTGATGGGCTCATCGTTGCCACACCAACTGGTTCCACCGCCTATTCCTTGGCGGCTGGCGGGCCCATCGTCATTCCGACCATGCGCGTGCTGGTAATCACCCCCTTGTGCCCACACTCTCTGAGTGCGCGGCCGGTGGTCATTCCGCCCGAGAGCGTGGTGAGGGTGACGGTAGCCACCGAGGACCAACAGGCAAACCTGACGGCGGACGGGCAGATCGGCTGTGTGCTCGGCAAGGGGCAGGAGGTGGAGATCCGCGCCGCCGACTATGCGGTGCGCTGGGTGGCAACGCGCCGCCGGCGCTTCTACGAGGTGTTGCGGCTGAAACTCCACTGGGGGGAAGACCTGCGCTCGGTGTGAAGTCGCCGGTTCCCTTTTTGCAACAAGACCTCTCCCATGAGTGACACTGGCAAGCCGACTGGGACAACGCTGCCCACCTTGGATGCACAGACTCCCTTGATGAGGCAGTACCTGCGCTTCAAGGCGAAGTACAAGGACGCTATCTTGTTCTTCCGCATGGGCGACTTTTACGAGATGTTCTACGACGACGCCAAGATAGCATCGCAGGTGCTCGGCATCGCGCTGACCAGTCGGGCGCACGGCAAGGCGGCCAATGTGCCCTTGGCTGGCTTCCCCCATCATGCCTTGGATGCCTATCTCACCAAGATGGTCAAAGCCGGCTACAAGGTGGCCATCTGCGAGCAGGTCGAGGACCCCAAGAAGGCGAAGGTGGTGGTCAAGCGGGACGTGCTTGAGGTGGTCACACCGGGCACGGTGCTCAGCGATAGCCTGCTGGACACGAAGCGCAACAACTTTCTGGTGGCACTGTACCTCAAGGGAGAAAAGTGCGGCTTGGCGGCCGCGGATGTCTCCACCGGGGACTTTGTCGCGGGCGAGTTTCCGCTGGCTCAGCTCAAGGAACAGGTGGTGCGCGCCGAACCCGCCGAACTGCTGGTCAGCGAGGAGCAATTGCCCTACGTCACGGAACAGCTCGGCCCGGCGCAACCGGCTATGGTCTCCAAGTGCGAGGAGTGGGTCTTTCATCGCGACTACGCCTACGAGCTCCTGACCCAACACTTTGGCACCACCTCGCTGCGCGGGTTTGGCTGCGAGGACCTGGACGTGGGCGTTTCGGCAGCGGGCGCGGTGGTCCACTACCTGAAGGAAAACCAGAAGAACGAACTCCGCCACCTCAATCGCCTGTCGCGCCTCAACGAGGCCGAATATCTCGGCCTGGACGCCTCGACAAGGCGCAATCTGGAGCTGGTAACACCGCTCAATCCGGGCGCCACACACGCCACCTTGTTGTCCGTCATCGATAGGACCCTCACCCCCATGGGCGGGAGAATGCTGGTGCAGTGGCTGCTTCGCCCTTTGACCAGCAAGGTTGCTATTGACCGGCGTCTCGATGCCGTGGAGGAACTGGTCGCCCAAGGGGAGTTCCGCCAGAGGATTCGCGACCAGCTGCGGCGCGTTGGCGACCTGGAGCGACTTATGGCCAAGGTGAACACCGGGCGAGCCAATGCCCGTGATTTGCACGCACTCATGCGCACCTTGGCGCTCATCCCGGAACTGAAGGCATCGTGCGCGTCACTGGAGAGTGCTTTGCTCCGGGAGATTCACGAGCAGCTGGCGGAGCTCCGCCCCCTGGTCGACGAGCTCAGGCGCGCCCTGGTCGACGAACCGCCCGTGCTGGTCACTGAAGGCGGCATCATCCGCTCCGGCTACAATGCCGAGCTTGATGAACTGCGGGCCATCGCTTTCTCTGGCAAGGATTGGATCGCCAAGCTGCAGACACGCGAGCGCGAGCGCACCGGCATCCCCTCTCTCAAGGTCAACTACAACAAGGTCTTCGGCTACTACATCGAGGTCACTAAACCCCACCTGTCGAAGGTGCCAGCCGATTACGTGCGCAAACAGACCACCGTGGGTGCGGAGCGCTTCATCACCCCCGAGCTCAAGGAGTATGAAGAAAAGGTCTTGGGGGCAGAGGAGAAGATGGCGCTGCTGGAGTATGAACTCTTCGACCAGCTCCGCAAGCGGGTGGCGCTGGAGACGGAGGCCGTGCAGAAGAACGCGCGGCTGCTGGCGCAGCTGGACTGCTTAGCGAGCTTGGCGGACGTAGCGGTGAGCAATCGCTATGTGCGTCCAAAAATCAACGAGTCGACCGCGATCGTTTTGAAAGAGAGTCGCCACCCGGTCATCGAACGCCTCTTGCCGGCTGGACAGCCCTTTGTCCCCAACGACCTGTTCATCGATAGCGCCAGCGACCAGATTCTGATTATCACCGGGCCGAATATGGCCGGCAAATCCACCTACCTGCGCCAGGTGGGGCTGATCGTCATCATGGCGCAGATGGGGAGCTTCGTCCCCGCCAAAGAGGCGCGCATCGGCTTGGTCGACAGAATCTTCACGAGGGTGGGGGCCTCGGACAACCTTGCGGGCGGGGAGAGCACCTTCCTGACCGAGATGAACGAGACGGCCAATATCTTGAACAACGCCACGCCGCGCAGTTTGATCCTGCTGGATGAGATCGGCCGCGGCACCAGCACCTTCGATGGCCTGTCCATCGCCTGGGCGGTGGCAGAGTTCCTCCACAACACGCCGCGCCTGGCGGCCAAGACCATGTTTGCCACCCACTACCACGAGTTGACCGAGCTCGCGCTGATCCTGCCGCGGGTGAAGAACTACAACGTTGCGGTGAAGGAGTGGGGCGACCGCGTGGTGTTCCTGCGCAAGATCGTCGAAGGGGGCTGTGACCACAGTTACGGCATCTATGTGGCACAATTAGCAGGGCTGCCAAGGGAGGTCATCGAGCGGGCCAAGGAGATACTCGCCAACCTGGAGGCGGAGGCGCTCACCCCCTCGGAGCAGCCCAAATTGGCGGCCAGGCGCAGCAGTTCCGGCGACGATGCGGCGCGTCAGCTGCAGCTGGATATCTTCGCTGCCCAAGAAAGGTATTTGGCCGAGGAGCTGCGGAGCATTGACCTGGATAACCTTACTCCGCTCCAGGCCCTCAACAAGCTATCGGAGCTCAAGAAGAAATTGGACGGGGAGAATTTGTAAGGTCTTGTTTCTTCTCATGCGCCGGCGGAAAAGGCCTTGATTTTGCCCCTCTGTTTTTGTAGATTGACCGGCAGCAGGGGTAGACGGAGCCCAGTGAGCGCGAGGTGAAAGCAGTGAGACGATGCACAGTCATAGCCTTAGTGATGGCCCTCGGTGGGGCAGGCGTGGGCTATGCCGGCCAATGGCGGGGGGCCAAATACGCGGGCGAGTCCATGGGCATTGGGGTTGGGGCGCGCGCCTTAGGCATGGGGGGTGCTCACGTGGCAGTTGCCAGTGACGTCACTGCCGGCTATTGGAATCCCGCCGGGCTTATGGGCTTGGCCAATCCCCAGCTTGCCGCCATGCACGCGGAGCGCTTTGCGGGCGTGGTCAACTATGACTACTTCGGTGCTGCCGCGCCCCTGGGGCGCAAGTTGGCGGTGGCGCTCACCGTCACCCGTACGGCAGTGGATGACATCCCCATCACCACCAGGCTACGGAACCCCGAGCGGGCGCTGGGGGAGTTGTACAGCGAAAACGGCGTGCTCGTGCGGAATACCCCCTTGATAGATAAGTATGTGAACGACGCCGAGTGGGTGTGGCTGCTCTCGGTTGCGCGGGCGCGCAGCCAGTCCCTCTGGTACGGGGTCAGCGCCAAGATCGTGCACAAGAGCATCGGCGATTTTGACGCGTGGGGAGTGGGCTTCGACGCGGGGGTGCGCTGGAATGCCGTGGAGCGCCTGCTTGTGGGCGGAGTGCTGCAAGATGTCACCACGACGGTGCTCGTGTGGGACTCCACAGGCACCCGCGAGCTGTTGTTGCCAACCCTCCGGTTGGGAGTCGCCTATCCTCTCCCCTTGCGCTGGCTGCGGGGTGAGATTGTGCCGGCATTCGACGTGGATGTCAAGTTTGAGGGGCGGAAGAGCGCAGCACAGCTTCATGCCGGGCGGGCAAGCGCCGACTTTCACTTTGGCCTGGAGTACGCCTTTCGCCAAGTGGTTGCCCTGCGCGTCGGCAGTGATGTGGGTCATCTCGCCTTTGGCGTGGGAGTGCGGTTGCCCCAGCTGGACGTCGACTATGCTTGCTTGAGTCACGATCAACTCGGTACCACTCACCGCATATCCCTTCAGCTGACCATCCAGAAAGAGAAGCTCGGGCGGCGATAGGCCAAGAGGTGGCTCAGGGGGATGCCACGAGGATGCCCACACAACCGGGAGGGGCAAAGGGGACATGCTTAATTTCTTGAAAACATTGGCAACTAAAGAAGATTCTGGTTGACAAAGAGCCGAAAAATTGCTATAATCACTTCTGCCAGGCGGCCTGAAGTTGTGAGGTGATCAGCGGGAGCAGAGGAGCATTCTGGCGAGACAAGGAGCGCGATGATTGCAAGCATGACCGGCTTTGGCGCCGGCGTCTGCCGCGACAACGGCATCGAGGCCACTGCTGAGGTCAGATCATTCAACAATCGCTTCTTGGAAGTCTCGGTCCACCTGCCGCGGTTCCTTTCGAGCCGCGATCAACAGGTGAAGGAGATTGTGCGGAGACGGGTGGCGCGCGGGCGGGTGAACGTCTCCATCAGCGTCAAGATGGAGAACAGCTCCTGCTTCGCCCTGAAGGTCGATTTGGAGATGGCGCGTGCCTACAAGCAGCTGCTGCAACGGCTGAACGAGGAGCTTGCTCTTCAGGACCAGGTGCGGCTCGACCACTTTGTGGGATTGCCTGACCTGTTCAGTCCGGAAGGCGATCAGGAGTATGCCGAGGCTGCTTGGGGAGTGGTGGAACGCGCCCTGGCCGAGGCGCTGCAGCAGATGGTGCAGATGCGGCTCCAGGAGGGGGCAGAGCTGCGCAAAGACCTGGAGAAGCGGATCGCTCTTCTGGAAGAGAAGGTGAACCGGATCGAAACGCTCTCGCAGCAACGCGTGCCGGAGACAATGCGTCGCCTGCAGGCGCGGGTACAGGCGCTGCTTGCTGAGGTGCCGGTGGACGAGGCGCGGCTGGCGCAAGAGGTGGCCATCCTGGCCGACCGCATGGATGTGACCGAGGAGTGTGTGCGCTTTCACAGCCACAATAAGCTCTTTTTGGCATCGATGGATGAAGAGGAGCCCTCGGGGCGCCGCCTCAACTTTCTGCTGCAGGAGATGCAGCGCGAGGCCAATACCATCGGCGCCAAGGCCGCCGACGCCGATATCTCTCACCTGGTGGTGGAGGTGAAGGACGAGGTGGAGAAGATGCGCGAGCAGGTTCAGAATATCGAGTGAGGAGAGCCTCCCCGATGGTCATGGTAGGTGTTGGCCATGGAAACTATGTGGCGGCCGACAAGATTGTGGCAGTAGTGGCAGCCGGATCAAAGCCAATTCGGCAGATGATCCGCGAGGCGCGCCAGGAAGGGCGCTTGGT
Organism: candidate division KSB1 bacterium; assembly: GCA_024655945.1. Classification (NCBI taxonomy): domain Bacteria; kingdom Pseudomonadati; species Candidatus Zhuqueibacterota bacterium. The sequence goes on along the minus strand of JANLFK010000006.1, from coordinate 107,286 downwards.
TGACGCCACTGCAGGCAAGCGGACGCGCTCGGTGTTGGTCATGTCCAGTAACCAGGTGGTGCTGTCAGCGAACTTGGCGCGCACCATTCTGCAGCGCCTGACGCAACCGCTCCCGGCGCTGGAGCAGCAGGCCGATGAAGCAAGCCTCGCCTGAGCCTCGGGGAATGTTGGTGGTGATCTCCTCCCCCTCGGGCGGCGGCAAGACGGCGGTGGTACAGGGGCTGCTCAGCCGCGATCCAAATACCTTCGTCTACTCGGTGACCGCCACCACCCGACCTCCTCGGCCAGGCGAACGCGAGGGAGTTGACTACTACTTTGTGAGCCCGGAGGAGTTCGCGCGCATGCGCGACGATGGGGAGTTGGTGGAGTGGGCAGAGGTACATGGCTACTGGTACGGCACGCCGCGCTCTTCCATCGAAGGGCCGTTGCGCCAGGGCAAGGTGGTGCTCATGGCCATCGACGTGCAAGGGGGACAGGCGGTGCGCAGGCTTTACCCGGAGTGCTCGCTGCTTGTGTTCATCAAACCGCCCTCCCTGCGCGTGCTGCGGGAGCGGTTGATGAAGCGGAGCACCGAGGGCGCCGAGGAGATCGCCAAACGCCTGCAGCGCGTGGCCATGGAGATGTCGGCGGCGCGAACCTACGACCACGTGGTTGTCAATAGAGAGCTTGATGGAACGGTGGAGAGAGCGGCGAAGCTCATTGCCGCAGCCAGGCGTGCACAGACACGGCAAATTGCCAGAAGCTAACGTGATGTCAAGGAGGGTTGAGGACTGATGCTGTACAACATTTCGCGGGAAGAGATCGAGAAGCATGCGGAGAGTGTGTACGAAGCAGTGGTGGTCATCGCCAAACGGGCGAGGCAGATCAATGACGAGCAGAAGCAGTTAGTCGAGATGGAGATGCGGGAGGCCCTGGCCGAGATCAAGGATGAGCCGCTTGACGATGACCAGCCCCGCGAGCCGATTCATAAGCCGTACATGCGGCTGCCAAAGCCGACCAGCCAGGCCCTCCAGGAGTTCTTGGAGGGGAAGTTGCGCTACACCTATGTGGAGCGCGAGGATGCTGCCCCTGCAGAGGAGTCCGCTCCTGTAAAGGAAGAAGAGTAGGCAGCGCATGGTTTTCCAGGGCAAGAGAATTGTCCTCGGCGTGACCGGCGGCATTGCTGCGTACAAGAGCTGTGAGCTGGTGCGAGCCCTCAAGAGCGAGGGCGCCGAGGTGAGAGTGGTCATGACCAGGGCAGCAGGGCAATTCGTCACCCCGTTGACTTTCGAAACCCTGAGCCAGAACCCTGTGCTGACCGAGCTCTTTCCTGGCGTCGGCAAGGGGGGCACGGTGCACATCGAGCTTGCCCGCTGGCCGCACGCGGTGGTGGTCGCCCCGGCGACCGCCAACTGCGTAGCCAAGGTGGCCGCCGGTATCGCAGACGACCTGTTGACCACGCTCATCGCCGCCACCACCGCGCCGGTCATCTTTTGCCCAGCGATGAACAAGGAGATGTATGCCAAGCCGGTCTTCCGCGAGAATGTGGCACAACTGCAGCGCTTGGGCTACACTTTCGTCGACGCCGAAGCTGGCGAGCTGGCCTGTGGCGAGGAGGGGTGGGGGCGCCTGGCGGAAAAGGAGCGCATCCTCGACGCCCTGAAGACGGTGCTGCTTGGCTCCAAGGAGCTGGCTGGGCGTCGCGTGTTGGTCACGGCCGGGCGCACCGAGGAGGACATTGATCCTGTTCGCTTTGTCACCAACCGCTCCTCAGGCAAGATGGGTTTTGCCCTGGCCGAGGTAGCGGCGCTCATGGGTGCAGAAGTGCAACTCATTACCGGGCCGAGTGCCGAGCGACCTTTTGGCGGAGTGACCTGCCAGCGCGTGCGCACCTCGGCAGAAATGGCCGAGGCGGTCCGCTCCGCGTTGCTGGACGTGGACGCGCTCATCATGGCCGCGGCTGTGGCCGACTTTCGCCCGAGACACGTCAGCCCGCACAAGCTCAAGAAGGGGCTGGAAAACGTTGCCCTGGAGTTGGAGCGCACAGAGGATATCCTGGCCACGGCAGGCAGGCACAAAGGTCAGCGCGTGCTGGTGGGCTTTGCCGTGGAGACTGAGAACGAGATCGACAACGCCAAGGCCAAGTTGACCGCCAAGAACTTGGACATGATTGTGCTGAACAACCCCACCGAGCCGGGAGCGGGCTTCGGCACGGACACGAACAAGGTCACGCTGATCAAGAGGGATGGCACGGTGCAGAAGCTCCCCCTGATGAGCAAGCGGGAGGTGGCGCGCCTTGTTCTGCTGCAGGTGGCAGAGCTGCTGGCGGCTCGCCCCACTGGGCAAGCAAAGGAAGGTGCATAGGGCAGACCATGGCGCATCCCGCTGACAACGACCTGGAGTTAGTGAGGCGCTTCCTGCGGCAACACGCGGAATTGTACGGCGCGGAGATTGTCTTGCCCGCGGCCGCAAAGGCGGTTGCGCCTGATCCGCTCCAGGCTTACTGCGAGGAGATCCGCGGCTGTGTGAAATGCTCCTTAGGCCGCAGCAGGACGCGTTTTGTCTTTGGCGTGGGCAATCCCCACGCCCGCGTGATACTGGTGGGCGAGGCACCGGGCGCAGATGAAGACCGGCTGGGCGAGCCGTTCGTCGGCCGCGCGGGCCAGCTTCTCAATCGTCTGCTCAGAGAGGCCGGATTCGAGCGAGAAGAGGTCTACATTGCCAACATTCTCAAGTGTCGGCCGCCCAACAACCGTGACCCTCTGCCGACCGAGATCGCGCTCTGCGTGCCCTATTTGCAGAGGCAGATCGAACTGATCAAGCCGGATTTCATCGTGGCCCTGGGGCGCAGCGCCGCGCACACCTTGCTCAACACTACTGCGGCACTGAACAAGTTGCGCGGCGTGGCGCATGGTTGTGCTGGCGCGCGGCTCATCGTCACCTACCATCCGGCGGCGATTCTCCGCTATCCGCAGTTTGAGGAGCCGACGCGCCAGGATCTGCGGCTCCTGCGGACGCTGTACGATGAGAAGTATGCAGCAGTGCAATGATGACCGTGCATTCGGCAAGGTGATGGCATATGGCTCGTGAACGAAGAGCAGCTCCTCCTCCGCCACCGCCGAGCAACGTGGACCGTGTGCCCCCACAGTCGCTCGAGGCAGAGATGGCGGTGCTCGGCGCCATGCTTCTGCAGGAAGAAGCGGTGCTGAAGGCCATCGAGATGCTGGATGAGCAATCCTTCCACAAGCCTGCTCATCGGAAGATTTTCCGCGCTGCGCTGGCGCTGCACGAACGCAACGAGCCGGTGGACATTGTCACCCTGAGCGATGAGCTGGAGCGACAGAAGGAGCTCGAGGAGGTCGGTGGCTCCTATTATCTCACTGAGCTGGTGGAGCGCATTCCTTCGGCTGCCAATGTCGAGTACCACGCCAAGATCGTGCTGGAAAAGGCGCTGCGCCGGAAGCTCATCGAGGTGGCCAATGAGATCAGCGTCGAGGCATATGAGGGTGAGGAGGAGGTCTACCACCTCATCGACAGGGCAGAGCAGAAGATATTTCGCCTTGCCGACCGCCGTCTGCGCCGGGGTTTCGTTAGCATCAACCCGATCATGCATCAGACCTTCGAGGTCATCGACCAGTTCCACCAGCGCCGAGGTGGTGTCACCGGCATTGCCACCGGCTTTACGCGCCTGGACGAGTTGACCGCTGGGCTGCAGAAATCGGAACTGATCGTGATCGCCGGCAGGCCTTCCATGGGCAAGACTGCTTTTGCGCTGAACATTGCTTACCATGCGGCCCTCAACGAAGGCTTGCCTGTGGGCATTTTCAGCTTGGAGATGGCCGCGCATCAGTTGGCGCTGCGCATGTTGTGCACGGCCGCGCGCGTGGACCAGCACTTGGTGCGCACCGGGCGCCTGGCTGAGGAGGACTGGCCCCGCCTCAGCCTCGCCGTGGGCCATCTGGCAGAGGCGCCGATTTTCATCGACGATACGCCGGCCATCAACGTGCTCGAGATTCGGGCCAAGGCGCGGCGCCTCCAGGCTGAGCACGGCCTGGCCTTGCTCATTGTGGACTATCTGCAGCTGGTGCGCGGCCCGGGCCAGGCCGAGAGCCGCCAACACGAGATCTCCATGATTACCCAGTCGCTGAAGGCGTTGGCCAAGGAACTGGATATTCCGGTCGTGGCCCTGTCGCAGTTGTCGCGCGCGGTGGAAACGCGCGGCGGCGACCGTCGCCCCATCCTGTCGGACTTGCGCGAGTCGGGCGCCATCGAACAGGATGCGGACGTGGTCCTCTTCATCTATCGCCCGGAGGTGTACGGCACAGGTGAGCAGGAGGGAACTGCCGAGGTCATCATCGGGAAACAGCGCAGCGGTCCCACAGGCACTGTGCATCTTACCTTCGTGAAAGAGTACGTGATGTTTGCCAATCCCGCAGCCGAGGTCGGTCTGATGCCACCGGAGGTGGGGGCATTTTGACAACCGTCTTGTGGGAAGAGGTTCATCCCGTCGTGGAAGAGAAGTACCGAAAAGCTTGTGATGCGCTCATTCGCCGGGTGCGCCGCTATAACCCCAAGGCCGACACGGCGCTCATCGAGCGAGCGGCGCAGTTCAGCTACCAAGCGCACAAGGATCAGCTGCGCAAGTCTGGGCGGCCGTACTTTGAGCACGCCTTGGCGGCGGCGGAGATTCTGGCCGCCCTGAGGCTTGACCCGGATAGCATCGCCGCCGGCTTTCTGCACGACGTGGCCGAAGACACGGGCACGACCCTTGAAGAAGTTGCACAGGAGTTCGGTCCCACCATCGCAGGCCTGGTGGACGGGGTGACCAAGCTGAGCGGCTTGGGCTTCGACACTTTTGAGGAGAGGCAGGCGGAAGATTTTCGCAAGATGATCTTCTCGATGATCAAAGACGTGAGGGTCATCTTGATCAAGTTTGCCGACCGCTTGCACAATATGCGCACCTTGCAGTATTTGCCGGAAAGGACGCAAGAGCGTGTGGCGCGCGAGACGCGCGACATCTACGCACCGCTGGCGCACCGCCTGGGCTTAGCCAAGGTTCGCTGGGAGCTTGAAGACCTGGCCCTCAAGTACCTTGACCCGCAGGCCTACGAAGAGCTGAGCAGGCTCGTCCGTGAAGGACGGAGCGAAAGGGAACGGTACATCCAGAGGGTGGTGCGCCCCATCCGCAAGGCGCTCAAGGATGCCAACATCCGCGCCACCATCACCGGCAGGCCCAAGCACTTTTACAGCATCTACAACAAGATCCACAAGCGGGGAGTGCCATTCGAGCAGATCTACGACCTCTTCGCCATCCGCATTATCGTGGACAAAGTCGAAGAATGCTACGCGGCCTTAGGCATAGTGCACCACGTGTTCACGCCGGTGCACGAGCGTTTCAAGGACTACATCGCCACCCCGAAGAGCAATCGCTACCAGTCGCTGCACACCACTGTCGTCGGCCCGGACGGGCGCATGGTGGAGATTCAGATTCGCACGCGCGAGATGCACCGCATCGCCGAGGAGGGGATCGCCGCGCACTGGAAGTACAAAGAGGGCAAGGCCAAGGAAGACGAGCTCGACAAGTACCTCACGTTCCTCCGCCAGTTCTTAGACTGGGAGGGAGAGGCGCACGAGCCGGCGGAGTTCCTCGAGAACCTGCAGATCGACCTCTACCGCGATGAGGTGTTCGTGTTCACGCCTAAGGGCGACTTGCACAAGCTGCCTGCTGGCTCGACGCCCGTGGATTTCGCCTTCGACGTGCACACCGATATCGGGCTGCACTGCATCGCCGCCAAGGTGAACGGCAAGATCGTGCCCCTGGACTACCAGCTGCGCAGTGGCGACACGGTGGAGATTATCACCTCTCCCACGCAGCGGCCGAATCCGGACTGGATCAAGTTTGTGCGCACCACCAAAGCGCGCCAGCGCATCAAGCGCTGGGTCAGGGAGTCGCTCTTCGAGAGCAGCGTGCGCATCGGCGAGGACTTGCTGCGCGAGGCGCTGAGCAAACACCACCTCAGCCGCGAGCACCTTGACCTGCCAGGCCTGGCGCAGAGCTTCGGCTTTTCCACCGAGCAGAAGCTCTATGCGGCCATCGGGCGCGGCGAGATCCAGGTGGAAAGGATTCTGCGCAAGCTGCTCCCTGCCGAAGCCAGGCCGGAGGACCAAGAGGACAAGTCGCTCCTGCAGAGGTTCCTGCAGCGGGCGCGCGGCTCGGCAAAGGGCGTGCGCGTGCAGGGGGTGGACAATGTGCTCGTCGAATTTGCAAAATGCTGCCAACCGGTGCCCGGCGACCACATCTGGGGCTTTGTCACCAAGGGGAGGGGCATCGTCATTCATCGCACCGACTGCAACAACGTGGTCAAGCTCATGGAAGAGCCAGAGCGGCATGTGCAGGTCGAGTGGGACGTAGACCGGGACAAGATGTTCTTGGTGAGCCTGTATGTGCTCAGTGAGGACCGCAAGGGCCTGTTGGCCGACGTGTCGAAGGCCATCACCGATTCGGACACGGAGATTGTGAGTGTGAACATGAAAAAGGAGGATGCGTTGGCGAACGGGTGCATCATCGTCCAGGTGCGCAATCTCCACCATCTGAACCGCATCATCAGCCGCATCAGCAAGGTGCCAGGAGTGCTAAGCGTCAGCCGCATGGAGCCTTCCTCGCAGCAGAAGGTGGATGCGGGCAGTTAAGATGACCGACACCAATTTCGCAAGGCGCGTGGTCGTAGGACAGTTCACCAACAAGGAGATCTGTAGATGAAGAGGACCATCACCAAGAAGGATGTGGCAAAGAGAACGGCCAAGATCGTGGGTGAGAAGATCTATCTGACCGAGAAAGTGGTTGACGGCGTGTTCACGGCGCTCCGTGAGTTCATGCGCGAGGCGGACCCAGAGGTGCGCATCGAAATCCGCGATTTTGGCGTCTTTGAGGTCAAGACCACCAAGCCGAAGCCCAAGGCGCGCAACCCCAAGACCGGCGAGATCATCTATGTGCCAGCCCGCCGCAAGACCCACTTTAAGGCGGGCAAGTTACTCAAAGAGGAGTTGAAGAGACCCTTGTCGGAGCTCATGGCCGAGGCGAAGGCCAGCAAGTGATTTGTCGGTGAGCTGGCGGCCCCCACGGTGAGCGAAGAGATCCGCATCTTGGCCATTGACTATGGCACGCGCCGCGTGGGTGTGGCGGTGAGCGACCCCACCGGGCAGATCGCTCAGGGGTTGCCCACGCTCAGCCATGGCGGCCTCGCCCACGCCGCCAGCCTCGTGGCTGACTTGGTTCGCAAATACGGTGCCAAGACCGTTGTGGTCGGCTTGCCCCTCGGCATGCACGGTAGGAAGACAGAGGCCACCAAGCAGGTGGAAAAGTTCATCCAGAAACTAGCCACCTTAGTCTCCGTGCCGGTAGTTCCTTGGGACGAGCGGCTAACCAGTGTCGCGGCCGAGAGGGCCATGCACGAGATGGGCAGTTCCCCGAGCCGAAACCGAGGGAAGGTGGACCAGGTGGCTGCGGTCTTGCTCCTGCAAGGCTATCTGGACAGCGGCAGGCGCTGAGGCGCAGCGGCGCTACCACACCAGATCGCGCCGGGCTTGCGCGGTGACGTGCTGACACTTCCCGAAGAGTACCAAACAGGACGGACGAAGTTTCTATGAGGATGAGCCTGATTCTCTGCCTCCTTACCGGGCTTGGCCTGACACTGGCCTTTCCCCCTTTCCAGTGGGGGTTTCTCGCCTATGTGGCGCTCATCCCCTTCTTTTTCTTGCTCAGGGGGAAGAACGTCGCCGAGACCTTCCGCTGGAGTTACCTGTGTGGCCTCATCCTCAGCATCGGCACCCTCTATTGGATCAACTGGGTGACGCTGCCAGGCGGAATCGCCGCCATCTTGGTGCTGCCTCTGTATCTGTGCATCTATGCCCTGCTCCACAATCTCGTCCATCGCCACCTGGGCGAGGTTGCTTTTGTCACCATCCCCTTCTTGTGGACGGGCGTTGAGTTCCTGCGCTCCTTAGGCGAGATAGGCTTCCCCTGGACTGTCCTTGCCTACACGCAGACGCATTACCTGAAGCTCATCCAATTCGCCAGTATCACCAGCGTCTACGGGGTATCTTTCTGGGTTGTGTTGATCAACGTGATGCTCTACCGCCTGATTCTCAGCCGGCACAATGTGAAGGCGGTGGCAGCTTATGCGGCCATTGTTGTTCTGCTGTTCGTGGTTCCGTGGTGGTACGGCAATCGCGTGTTGTCCAAGGAGAGGGCGCCTGAGCGCTCGCTGCGGGTGGTGCTGGTGCAGGGCAACATCGACCCGACGCTCAAGTGGGACCGCGAGCTCAAGGAGCTGAATTTCGCGACCTACGAGCGCCTCACCGCCCAGGCGATGGCGGACAGCCCTGATGTCATCATCTGGCCAGAGACGGCCACGCCCTGTTACCTGAGGCACGAGCCCGAGGACTTGCAGCGGGTGCGCCGGCTGGTCGACTCCCTGCAGGTCCCTCTGCTCACCGGTACGCCGGACTATGTCTACGATCCGGCTGCTGGGTTTTCTACCTACAACTCAGCCTTTCTGTTTCTGCCTCAAAGGGAGGAGATGCAACACTACGCCAAGATGCAGTTGGTCCCCTTTGGTGAACGGGTCCCGTACGAAGATGCCTTCCCCTTTTCTCTGGTGAAGAAGTTGCTTGATGCGTTGGAGCTGGGGGAAGGCAACTGGTCGCGGGGGCGCGAGCCACTGGTTTTCGTCATGCCGGTCGCAGGCCGTGCGTCGCTGGAGAACACGCGCCAGGTGCGCTTCTCGGTCCCGATCTGCTACGAGTCGGTCTTCCCTGACCTGGTCCGTCGCTTCGTGGTCGGCGGGGCCGAGCTGCTGGTGGTTATCACCAACGACGCGTGGTTCGGGCGCCCGAGCTTGCCACGCTGGCTTTGTGGCGGCATGTACCAGCACGCGCGCATTGCGGTGTTTCGGGCCATCGAGAACCGTATCGCCATTGCCCGCTGCGCAAACACCGGCATCTCCGCGTTCATCGACCCCTACGGGCGGATGAGCAGCGCCACGGACATTTTCACGGAAGCGGTGGTAGCAGGGTCTGTGCCATTGCGGCAGCAAGAGACCTTCTATTCCCGGCACGGGAACATCTTCACCGTGGTTGTTTCGGCAATCGGCGCAGCTACGGTGGCCGCAAGCCCTTTGGTGCGGGGCATCCTGGACAGGCGCCAGGAGGCAGCCTCTGCGGCGTTGACTTCCCTGCACAGTGAAGAGGTGGCTTCGTGACGGCCCCGGGAGGAACATGGGCGCGGCTGGCAATCGCCATAGCGCTGGTGGGGGCAGCCTCCCCGGAGCTGGTCGCGCAGCAAAACCATTTCGTCACCATCAGCACCCTCAGATGCCGCACCTTGGCCATGGGAGGGGCGAGCGCCGCGGTGCGCGACGATCTGGGGGCGCTCGCCATGAACCCCGCCGCCGTGCAGCTGTACGCGGTGGCGAAGAGCTTTCGCATGAGCTTTTTTGTCAACCCGGTTGCTCCGGTAGTGAGCTTGAGCCGCAGGCAAGACCTGAAGGACGCCTCCGGGAACACGGATGTGGCTCCGGCAGCCTTTGCCGCCACCCTCCTCAAAGGGGTGGGAGTGACAATTTCTGCTCTGGACGTGCTCCTAAGTTGGGGCGAAGAAACACCGGGCTTCGGACCTCGCCAGCACGGGCCAGAAGCTTTTCAGATGCGCGACTATTTTGAGGCGTTCAGCAACTCGCTGGCTGCACGCGTGCGCCTGGCTCCGCAAGTGGCCTTGGGCGCCGGAGTCGACCTCTGGCAGTTGCGTACGGGAGGAGGACGCTTGTGGCAGGTCGGCTTCTCATACGGGGTCCTGGTGCAGCCCGACCCACGGGTGAGCGTGGGGCTGGTCTATGTGGAGCTTCCTGATTCCTTCGTCTATGCGCGGCAGCTGTTGGAGCGCATCCGTGACGAGTCGCTCAACTTGGGTCTGTGCTGGAGGCCCTTTGCCGGGACTTTGCTGAGCGCCGACTTGCGCAACATTGGCGAAGAAGGGGACCCGTTGACGCGAGAACTTCATGTAGGTGCCGAGCAGGTGGTGCTCAGGCACTTTGCCCTGCGCAGTGGTATGTACCGAGAGAAAGACAGCAAGAGATTCACTTACTCCGCCGGCCTTGGGCTCCTGGATCTGAATGTGTTTGTGCCGGCGGAGCAGCAGTTTGCGCATGCCACCTTCGCCGTGAACTATGCGCTTGTCTACCGCGCGACGGCCACAGGGCCGGACCGCTGGCATCTGCTGTCGGCCTTGTTCCGGCTATGAGGAACTTTGCCGGAGGCCCCAAGTATCATAGGCATGCACCACAACAGGGCGTCGGGCTCCATTGTCACCATGGGAGTGCTTCTTGCGGGTCTCGTGGCCATGCAAGGCAGGGCATGGGGCCAGGAAGTGCGCTCCAACTTGGAGCTGGCGCGCACGCTGGCGGCAGAGCTTGCGGCGGAGGCTCTTGGCGGCGTGGGAGCTTCCCAGCTGGGAGTGCGGCGTCTTCCTCCCGCGCACGCGGCTGACTGGCTGCTGGAACAGGAGCTGGTGCGCGTGGCGCAGGAAAGGCAGCTGACCATCTATCTGCCGGCAGACACGGCCTCGGCAGCTCTGGGCAGTTCGGACCAGGGCACCACTATCCTGGGCTACAGGGTGCTGGCGGCAGGTGTCAAGTACGAGCCCGGCAAGAGTCGGCTGTTCCGCAGGGCGTTGGTTCACCGGGCGGTGTTTCTGCGCGCCCACTTCGTGGCCAGTACGCAGGACGGGCGCGTGCTGTGGAGCAGCGACCTCGAACGCGCGGCTAATGATAGCGTCGCGGCGCAGCGGGTTGCTCGCCTGGAAGACCCTAGGCTGGCATTTACCCATGCGGAGCTCCCCCGCACGCAAGGTTTTGCTGGATTGGTGGAGCCGGCGTTGATCTTATTGGTGACGGGAACGGTGACGTATCTGTTTTACGCCTATCGAAGCAAGTAGACACGGTCTAACCCGGAGTATAGATGCGACTCGTGCGAACCGCCGTGTATTTGTCGTGTGTGGCAGCAATGGTTCTGGCAAGCTCGTGCAGCAAGAGCAAGATCCGGCCTAACCTTACCGCCGAAGAGCGCCTGGCCTTGGCCAAACAGATGTTCGCCAAAGGCGACTACTTGGATGCCAAGCAGCAGCTGTTGGTGCTGACCCTGAGCTTCCAAGGTAGCGCCGTTGCCGACGAAGCGCAATTCTACCTCGCAGAGTGTCATTATCAGCTCAAGGAGTACGTGCTGGCCATCAGTGAGTACGAACGCCTGCTCGTGTCCTACCCAAATTCGCAGTATGTGGATGATGCCGAGTTCAAGATTGGCATGAGCCACTTCAAGCTTTCGCCGAGCGCGGGTCTGGACCAGGAGAACGCGCGCAAGGCCATGGAGCATTTCCAACGGTTCTTGGAGGACTATCCGGATAGCCCATTGAAAAAGGAGGTTGAGGCCAGCCTCCAGCAGTGCCGGAACAAGCTTGCCAAGAAGGAATACGACACCGGCACCCTCTATCGCAAGATGGGCTACTACGACTCTGCGCTCATCTATTTCGACAGCGTTCTGGCGACCTACTACGACACGCAGTACGGGGAAAAGGCACTGTTCTGGAAGGGGGAGTGTCTGATGAAGCTGGGGCGGCACCAGGAGGCGCAGGAGGCGTTCAGCAGTTATGCCCAGCGCTATCCGAAGGGAGCACAAGTCGGGCGCGTGCACAGGCGCCTCAAGGAGCTATCTTCACGTTTGGGGCAGGAGGGTCTGCCGGCCGCTAACCCTGGTCGAGCCCCAAAGTAGGGCACGGCAAGAGTCGACAGCAGGTGACGTTGCGCCGGCTGGAGCATCTGGGCAGAGACGAGCACAACGACAGGATCAGCCTACGACATGCGATTAGGACTCTTCGGAGGTACCTTCGACCCCATTCACCTCGCGCACCTCATTCTTGCCGACTGGGTGCGAGAAGAGGAGAAGCTGGACCGCGTTCTCTTCGTACCTGCAGACACTCCGCCCCACAAGGTGCACCGCACGCTTTCTCCTCCTTGGCAGAGGCTGGCCATGGTGCGCCTGGCTACGGCCGACTGCCCCTTCTTCGAAGTCCCCGACCTGGAAATACGTCGCGGCGGGGTCTCGTACACGATCGACACGGTGCTGGCGGTGCGCGAGCTGTACGGGCTCGGCAGCGACCAGCTCTTCTTGATTGCGGGGAGCGACAGCCTGCATGAGATGGATAGCTGGCGAGAACCGGAAAGAATCTTCGCCGAATGTCGGGTTGTGGTAGTCCGAAGGCCGGGATTTGACCCGGCTGAGGCTCCTCCTCAGTTTGCGGCAAAGGCAAAGTTGAGCAAGGCGCCGCTGGTTGAGATCTCCTCTTCGCAGATCCGCGAGCGCGTGCGAGCAGGCAAAAGCATTCGCTACCTGGTGCCGGCCGGGGTGGAGCGGTTCATCGTAGAACATGGCTTGTATCGTGTGGCAGGTGGCACAGACAGGCCGTAGGCAGCCAAGCTGTAGATGCCCATGGCTGGCGTGCGGCGGATGGAGGATAAACGGTCGCTGACGGACGAGGGGATGATTTACTGGATCTCCGTGTTTCTCCTGCGCGTCATCGCGCGCATCTACTTTCGAGGCCGAGTGTTTGGCCGGGCGCGACCGCCTAAGAGAGGCGCCTACATCGGCATCATAAACCACCAGAGTCACATGGACGTGGTGGCACTGACCATGGTTGTGAACCGGCGGTTTCACACCATGGCCAAGCATTCGCTTTTCTCCATCCCGCTGGTCAAATGGTGGCTGCGCGCAGTACATATGTTCCCGGTGCGCAGAGAGACCAGCGATCATCGTGCCTTCAGGCATGCGCTTAACCTCCTGCGCTCTGGCGAGGCGCTGTTCATGGCGCCTGAGGGTACGCGTTTGCGGCCTAGGCAGAGGGAGCCTGCCAAGGCGCGAAGCGGTTTTGTGCTGCTGGCGCACCTGGCCGGCTGTCCCGTGGTGCCGGTGGCGGTTTCCGGCACGGGGTGCGCTCTGCCGCCAAGAGCTCGTTTCCCCAGGTCGGTGCCAGTGGCGGTGATGGTGGGGGAGCCGGTCATCCTGCCGCCTCTTCCCTCGGGGGAAGGGCGCAAGGAGGCGCTGCAGCGCCAGGCCGACATGGTCATGCACAAGGTGTACGACATGCTGCATGAGCTGGAGTTGCGCATGCGCGGGAAGAGCCGTGGATAGCTCTGCTGGCAGGTCGTTGCGGGTGTTTCAGGTGTGCTCCTCGCCCTCGTGGGGAGGGATGGAGATGCACGTCGGCTTCCTGTCAGCGCTGCTGCGTGGCCATACCCACCAGGTGTGGGTTGCTTGCGCATCGCAGACGCCGCTTTATGACGACTTGGTGAAGAAGGGGTTTGTCCCTTACCCCTTTCGTCCCCGCGGCTACGTGGATTCGGTCGCCATCGCCCGTTTGGCAGGCTGGCTCCGGCGGCAGTCGGTGGATATCATCCACTGCCACTTTTCGCGGGACTTGTGGGCAGTGGTGCCCGCAGCGCGCATGGCGGGACGCGTCCCGGTGGTGCTCATCAAGCACGTGGGCACAATGCGCGCCAAGCGCGACCCTGTCCACCGCTGGCTGTACCGCAATGTGGCGCAGGCGTGGGCGATCTCGCGCGTGATTCGCGACAATCTGATAGCCACGCACCCGCTGCCGCCTGGAAAGGTGGAGGTGGTGCACCACGGGCTGGACCTTAGCAGGTTCCGGGTGCCGCAGGAGACGAGAAGACGCCTACGCCGCGAATTGGGCTTTGCTGAAGATGCCTTGGTGGTGGGCACGGTCGGTAGATTGGAACCGAGCAAGGGGCACCTGGAATTTCTGCGCATGGCAGGGCAGGTAGCCAGTCAGGTGCCGCAAAGCGTTTTCCTTGTGGTCGGTGCCGCCACGCGCGGCGAGGAGTTCCGCGCTGAGCCGATCCTCCGACTGGCGCAGGAGCTCAATTTGGGCCCGCGCCTGGTGTTCGCTGGCTTTCGCGAGGATATCCCCGCGGTGCTTTCGGCAATGGATGTCTTTGCCTTCCCCTCACGCGCGGAAGCATTTGGCCTGGTGGTGATTGAGGCGATGGCCGCAGGGTTGCCGGTGGTGTCCACCGCCAGTGATGGGGTGTTGGATATCGTCGTGGATAGTGAGAGTGGCCTGCTGGTGCCCCCACAGGACGTAGCGGCCTTGGCCTCTGCTGTGCTGCGCTTGTTGCGTGACCCGAGGCTGCGCCGCTCCGTTGCTGCGGCTGCGCGTCGCAGGGTGGAGGAGCTTTTCACCGCCGAACGCATGGTGCAGCGCGTAGTGGAGCTTTCCTGGCGCATTGTCTGCCAGTCGAGGGGCCGGGGGACCGGCTGAGCAACCGGCGGGGTGGCGCCTTGGCACAGGGCCCTTGGCGAAGGTGCCCATGCCATGGAGGTGCGGCCCGGTGCTGTGATTGCGGGTTTTGCTCTTGAGAGGACGGGAGGTCTCAGAGAAGCGATTCGCAGGGAGTGACCATGGACCTCAGGCTCTTGCGAAGCATCCCCATCTTTTCTGGTCTGGACGCGCAGGACCTGGAGCGCATCGCCCAGCTCTGCGTCCACAAGACCTGTGCCGCCAACCAGCTGATCCTCGTGGAAGAAGAGAGCGGGCAGTCGCTGTTCATCATCAAGCGCGGCAGCGTGAAGGTGTCGCATGTCAGCGACGAGGGCAGGGAGGTCATCCTGTCCATCCTCAACGCCGGGGACTTTTTCGGCGAGATGGCCTTGCTGGATGGGAGGGGGCGCTCGGCAAACGTCACGGCCCTGGTGGAGACGGAACTCCTGGTCTTGCGGCGCGGCGACTTTCTCGGCCTGCTTGAGGACTATCCGCAGATTTCTATCGCCCTGCTGCGGGAGTTGGCCGGGCGCATCCGCCGCAGCGACTCGCACATCTCCACCCTCAGCCTCAAAGACGCCATGGGGCGCGTGGCCATGGCGCTTGTGCACGTGGCCGAAAAGACTGGCCGGCCGCGCGGGCGCGAGATGGTCATCCCCAAGCTGCCCATCCAGCAGGACTTGGCGAACATGGCGGGCACCGCGCGGGAGACCATCTCCAGGGCGATGGGACAGTTCGAGGAGATGGGCTACCTCGAGCGTGAAGGCCACCGCGTAGTGGTCAAAGACTTCGAAGCCTTCAAACGGGCGTTCGGTTAGCCGCCGGTCAGAACTTTCCCGTGAGGATGCTCCTGTGCTGAGCGCGGTCTTGTCTTTCTTCGTGCACTTGCACGGCCTGTTCGAGACCTTTCTCCAGGGCTGGGGGGGCCTTTTCCGGCCGCCGTTCTACGGGCGGGCCATTATTGAGCAGATGGACGTGATTGGCGTGCGCTCCACGGTGATCGTGGTGTTGACGGCGATGTTTACCGGCCTTGTCCTCGCACTGCAATCGGGGTACGAAATGGCCATCTATGGGGCCAAGATGTACGTGGGCACGCTATTGAGCGTCTCACTGGTGCGCGAGTTGGGGCCGGTGCTGACTGCGCTTATTGTCACTGGCCGCGTGGGATCGGCCATGGCCGCCGAGATAGGTTCCATGGCCGTCACCGAGCAGATCGACGCCATGCGCGCCCTGGGAACTGACCCTATCAAGAAATTGGTGACCACCCGTCTGGTGGCGGCGACGGTGATGCTGCCCATTCTGACGGCCATTGCGGATGCGGTCGGCATCCTCGGCGGATTGATTGTTGCGGTGAGCGCGTTGGGCATCAGCAGTTCCTTCTACTGGGTCACCGTGGTGCGCGCCTTGACATTTGATGACTTGACCATGGGCATCATCAAGCCGATCCTGTTCGGGGTGCTCATGGCCACCGTGGGGTGCTACATGGGCATGTCGGCAACCGGCGGCACGCGGGGCGTGGGCGAGGCGACCACCAAGTCTGTGGTGCTTACTTCGGTGCTCATCTTCGCGGTGGATTTTCTCTTCACCAAGCTCTTCCTTGCAGTGGTGCACTGAATGGCGACAGAGGCCAATCAAACCAAGGGCGCTTCCATAGAATTCCGCGCCATCCACAAGTCTTTTGGCGACAACTGGGTCTTGCGGGGGCTGTCGCTTCAGGTGAAACCGGGGGAGACGACCGTCATCCTCGGGCGTTCCGGATGTGGCAAGAGCGTGCTCCTCAAGATCCTGCTCGGTCTTATCCGCCCGGACAGCGGCGAGGTGTGGATCGACGGCAGTGAGATTAGCGGCCTCAGGGAGCCGGAGCTGCTTCCCATCCGCAAGCAGATCGGGATGCTCTTCCAGGGTTCCGCCCTTTTTGATTCGTTGACGGTGGGCGAGAACGTCGCTTACTGGCTGCGTGAACACACGCGTCTGTCTGACGAGGAAATTGCTGCCCGGGTTGCGCAATGTCTGCGCTTCGTCGATATGGAAGGGACAGAGGAATTGATGCCCTCCCAGCTCTCCGGTGGGATGCGGAAGCGCGTGGCGCTGGCGCGGGCCATGATTTCTGAACCGCGCGTCATGCTCTACGACGAGCCGACCACGGGACTTGACCCCATCACCGCGACGACCATCAACGCGCTCATCCGCAAGACGCAGCAGGAGCTGGGCGTCACGTCCATTGTGGTCACCCACGAGTTGGAGAGCGCCTTCAGCGTGGCGCATCGCCTCGCGGTCATCAACGAGGGCGTCATTGTGGCCGTGGGCACTAAGGAGGAGGTCAAAGCCTCCGGTGATGAGTTTGTACAGACGTTTCTGGCGGGGCCAAGATGAAGAACAGTAGAGAACCACTTTTCAGTCATGAAGTGCGCGTGGGGCTTGCCGTGTTCATCGGCGTGCTCATCATCGTGGTGGCCATTATGACTGTCGGGGGTCAGCAGGGCTTCTTTGCCGACCGCTACCGCCTGCGCGTGCTCATGACGCGCGTCGAGGGGCTGCAGACTGGCGCGCCGGTGCGCGTGGCTGGTGTGCGTGTGGGCACGGTGACCTCTGTCAAGTTCTCGCCGGATGTCACGGAAAACCGCATCGTCATCGAGTTGGAGATCGATGCCAAAGTCAAAGATCGCATCCGCAAGGACTCCATCGCCCACATCGGCACTTTGGGCTTATTGGGCGACAAGTACGTGGGGATCACCATGGGTTCTCTTGACCAACCGCGCTTGGAGGATGGCGACTACTTGCTGGCAGCCGAGCCCTTGGACGTGGAGAAGCTCATCGATGAAGGCGTGGCTGCCTTCAACTTGCTGAAAAAGTCGTTGTCCACGGTGGACGATGTCGTCACCAAGATCAACACGGGCAAAGGTACCTTAGGGCTCTTGGTGAATGACCCCAGCATGTACGTGGACGTCAAGGCGCTGGTGAGGGTCTCCAGTGCCATACTGGCCTATATCCGCTCTGGCGAGGGCACTGCCGCCCGCCTGCTGGCAGATCCGCAACTTTACACGCGGATCACTTCCTTCCTTGCCTCGGGTGAGGCGTTGGTGGACAGCATGCGGCACGGGCAGGGCACGGCGGCGCGCTTCGTCCAGGATCCGGCGCTTTACCAGGAGCTGATGACGCTCGCGAAGAATCTCAATGCAATTGCGGGAAGACTGGAGAAGGGAGAGGGCAGTCTCGGCCTCATGATGAACAACGACCTCCTCTATCGGCGGCTGAACACCCTTGCCGCCAGCCTTGACTCGCTGGTCACCGACCTGAAGCTCAACCCGGGACGCTATCTCAAGGTGGAGATTTTCTAAGAGCCTGACGCGCGACAACTTTCCCTTGAAATTATTGCGGCGCTTTTGTATAATCAAAGGCGCTTGTCTTTGTGAAGAGATGGGGGTGTGGGAGGAAGTGGGCTTACGCAACGCCGGAACGGAATGCTCGGATTATCGACAGCCTGGATAGCCACGAAGGTTGACAATGGGGACCGCCTGCTCGATGCACTGCGCGAGACTGGCCTGTCTGCGTTGGAGCTGGACTACCGCGTGACGGCTACTATGCTGCAGCAAATGCGCCGCCGCCTACGGTCGCACGAGTTCAGGGTGCTGAGCGTGCACAACTACTGTCCCTTGCCAGAGGGCGTGCCTCAGCATCAGGCCTGCGGGGATCTGTTTCGCCTTTCCAGCACCGACGCTGAAGAGCGTGCCCAGGCGGTGAAGCTGTCGCTGAAATCGGTGCACCTGGCCGCCGACCTGGAAGCGCGTGCGGTGGTGTTCCACCTTGGCGAGGTGGTTATCGATAACCCGGACAACGACATGAGGCTGCGCCAGTTCTACGAGGAGAAGTTGGTGGACTCTGAGGAGGCGGAGGCATATCGCGCCCAGAAGAAGGCGGAACGGCTCGCCAAACGGCAGCCCTATCTGGACGCAGTTTTGCTGAGTCTCGATCGTATCCACGCCGAGGCGGTTCGTTTAGGCGTGTACCTGGGCGTGGAGAATCGTTTCTACCTTCATCAGATTCCGGATTTGGAGGAGGTGGGCATCATTCTCAATGAGTTCCGGGGCGGGAACATCGGCTACTGGCACGACTGTGGGCATGCTCACGTCCAGGCGTGCTTGCGTGTGACGCCCCATGAGGCCTGGCTGGAGCGTGAGGGAGCACATCTGCTGGGCGTCCACCTCCACGATGCTCGTGGACTCGAGGACCACCAGGCCCCTGGAACTGGCGAGATCGATTTCGACTTGGTGGCGAAATATCTGCGCGCGGACACCGTGCGAGTGATAGAGGTGCACCCAACGACCACTGTGACTGAGATCCAGGGCGCCATCGCCCTGCTGCAAAGCAAGGGCATAGCCGAGGCCACATGAATCAGTGGCGTAGCCGTGGACAGAGCGAGGCAAGAGAGAGGTCAAGGAGGGCAGCGAGAATTGTCCTCGCCCAGGCGCGTGCCGCTGAGCCGGGTACATTGAGATGGCAGAACTCCTGGCGCGGACAAAGATAGGGTGTTGTGGTTTCCCTGTGGCGCGTGCGCTCTACTACCGCACCTTTGCGGTGGTTGAGGTACAGCAGACCTTCTACCAGCCGCCCCAGGTGGCAACCGCGGCCAAGTGGCGGGCAGAAGCGCCGGAAGGCTTCGAGTTCGTGGTGAAGGCCTGGCAGCTGATCACTCATCAGCCGTCCAGCCCCACCTACCGTCGCCTCAGGGAAGCAGTTCCACCGGAGAGGCACGCGGCGTACGGCAGGTTCCAGTTGACGCCAGAGGTGAAGGCTGCCTGGACGCGGACGGCGGAGATCGCAAAGGCCTTGGGCGCGAAAGTCGTGCTTTTCCAGTGCCCGGCCAGCTTTACATGCAGCCAGGCCAACGTGGCCAATTTGCGCGCCTTCATGCGTGAGGTGGACCGGCACGACTTTGTGTTCGCCTGGGAACCGCGCGGTGGGTGGCCGGCCGAGCTCATCGGCCAGCTGTGCAGGGAGCTGGACCTGATTCACGTGGTCGACCCGTTCCGGACAAGCTCCGTGCATGGCCGGCCCGCGTACTTCCGGTTGCATGGGATCACAGGCGCCGGGTATCGCTACTCCCATGCCGACTTTGCGCAGCTGGCGCAGACACTCCAGCAAGTGGGAGAGGCCTACTGCATGTTCAACAACATGGCCATGTTTGACGACGCGCGCCGGCTGCGGGAATTTCTGAGCAAAATGGAGGTCCACTGAGTCCCCCCAGCACAGTTCTGCCCTTGCAGAAGGGGATCATCTACGGCCCGGTTGCATCGCGGCGACTGGGCCGCTCTCTGGGTATCAACTTGATGCCCACTGGCTACAAAGCATGCAGCTACAACTGCGTCTACTGCCACTACGGCTCGACCAAGGTGAAGACCGATCGCATGGAGGGCTTGGTCGAGGATCTTCCGTCGGTGGAACAGGTGGAGGCCGCGCTGGCTACAGCCTTGGCCAGCGGTGTTGATCCTGAGTACATCACCTTTTCCGGCAACGGCGAACCGACTCTGCACCCAGACTTTGCCGAGATAGTGGAGGTGGTGGATCGACTGCGGGACAGGCTTGCGCCACAGGCGAAGACCTGTGTGCTGTCCAATGCCACTGGCCTCGACCGGCCTGCCGTGGTGGCTGCTCTGCAGATGCTGGACTTGCGCGTCTTGAAGCTCGACGTGGGCACAGAGCAGGCTTGGAGGGTCGTGAACAGGCCGGCCACAGGGCTCCAATTCGCCCGGCTCTTGACCGGCCTGCAGGCAGTTCGTGATTGGGTGCTGCAGGCAGTCCTTTTCCAAGGAAGCATTTCCAACGTCGAGCCCGAAGAGCTTGAGCAGTGGATTCGTCGCCTTGGTGAGCTGCGACCGGCGGCGGCACAGATCTACACCGTGGACCGCCCCCCTGCGGATGGAACGTTGGCCAGAGTGCCGGTCTCCTTGCTGCAGGAGATCGCTGCCAGGGCAGGCAAGGAGACCGGTATTCCGGTGCAGGTGTACAGTGGGTCTGTTGGGGCAAAATCGCCCGGTCTGGCAAGTTCAGCCGCTGCCAGCGAGAAGCGTGGGCCGAAGAAGGAGAAAGCGTGACCAGCCTCCGGGAGAGTACCGAGCGCTTCCTGGTGGTCAAGCTGCGCCCGTCGCGCCTGGTCGCACTCAGCTTTGCCCTCGCCGCCTGCATCGGAGGGGTGCTTCTCAGCCTGCCCGCTGCCTCGGTAGGGCGGCCGCTGCGGACTCTGGACGCCTTCTTCACTTCTACTTCGGCAGTGTGCGTGACGGGGCTGACGGTGGTGGACATCAGCACGCGCCTCACGCTCTTCGGTCAGCTGATCGTGCTGGTCTTGATCCAGCTCGGTGGATTGGGCATCATGACCTTCTCGGTGCTGTTCATGTATCTGCTGACCAGGCGCTTCTCCATCCGAGGGCGCGAGCTGTTGGAAGAGACCTTTTCCCAACGTCCACTGCAGCAGATGAGCTCCCTGCTCAAACACGTTTTCCTGTGGACGTTCACGCTGGAGGCGATTGGCGCGGCTTTGCTCACGTTCCGTTTCTGGGAACGTTACCCAGGGCCGCGTGCTGTCTACTTAGGCGTGTTCCATGCGGTGTCCGCCTTCTGCAATGCGGGCTTTGGCCTCTTCTCGGACAGCCTTCGTCGCTACGGCGACGATCCTCTGGTGAACCTCACGGTCATGACGCTGATCGTGTTGGGCGGTTTGGGCTTCATCGTGCTGTTCGACATAGCCAACGGTTTTCGCTTCCGTCAGGGCAAGCGGCGGCAGGCAGTCTCGCTGCACACGCGCCTGGTCTTGATTGCCACCGCGGCACTTATCGCCACTGGCTTCGTAGCCTTTTTCGCCATCGAAAGTTTCAACTCCTTGCGCGGGATGCCCTGGTCGAGTCGCGTGCCGGTGAGTCTGTTCCAGTCGATCACGGCCCGAACCGCAGGCTTCTCCACCGTAGATACCGGCTCATTGGCGCACGCGACCTTGCTCGTGCTGATGGGACTGATGTTCATCGGGGCCAGCCCAGGCTCAACTGGGGGCGGCATCAAGACCAGCACGTTCGCCTTGCTTGTCGCTTTGCTGGTGGCGCGCCTGCGGGGCAGCGAAGACGTGAACTGCTGCCAGCGTCGCGTGCCTGCAGGTATCGTGGCCAAGGCCTTTGCCCTGGCGGTGTTCGGGGTAGTGGTCGTGGGAGTGTTCGGCCTGGCTTTGTCCATTACGGAGCTTGGTGTGGTGCCGTTCGCTGACAGTCGCGGGCAGGTACTGGCGGTGCTCTTTGAGACGGTGTCTGCCTTCGGCACAGTAGGTCTGAGCACCGGAATCACTCCGCAGCTGTCGAACGTCGGCAGGATACTGCTCATCGTGCTCATGCTCGTCGGGCGGGTGGGACCGTTGACCTTAGCAATTGCGCTGGGAAGAGGCGAGAGACGGCCAGCCGGGTACCGCTACGTTGAAGAGAGCGTGCTTGTCGGCTGATTGAGAAACGTTGCGAAAGGTGACCTATGCCGAGTTTTGCAGTCATTGGCTTGGGCAACTTTGGCTCGTACGTGGCCCGCTTCCTGAGCGAGCGGGGCTTCCAAGTTATGGCGATCGACAAGGACGAAGAGGAAGTGGACAGGGTGCGCCCGTTCGTGGCCAAGGCGATTGTCGGCGATGCGACCAACAAAGAGATGTTGCGCAGCCTGGGCCTGGACCAGATGGATGCGGTGGTGGTGAACGTTGGCGACGAGATCGATGCCAGCATACTCATCACCCTGTACCTGAAGGACCTGGGCACCAAGCGCATTATCGTCAAGGCGATCACCGAGGACCACCAGCGGATTCTGGACCTTATTGGCGCTACCGATGTCATCCTCCCCGAGCGCGAAGTGGCCTACAAGGTCGCGCAGAGCCTGGACAATCCCAACATCCTGGACTACCTCACCCTTGCGCCCGGCTACAGCATCATCGAGCTTGCGCCGCCGAGCAGCTTCCTGCACAAGACGCTGCGCGAGTTGGACCTCACCAACAAGTACGGCGTGCAGGTCATCATGGTCAAGGAAGTGGTTCCCGAGAACGTCAAAGTCGTGCCCGGTGCGGACCATGTGGTGAAGGATAGCGATATACTTGTCGTGGTGGGAAAGAATTCCGCCCTGGAGAAACTGATGCGCCTGAAGTGAGGCTGCAGACCCGTGTCGGGAGCTTCACGGCTCCACACTGCCTTGGCGGAGGGAACGCAGCCCGGCCAGGTGGGTTACGCGCTGAGCATGAAGGATTGGGTCGGTTCAGAGTGGATGGCCTAACACGAAGGGCTTCCGTATGGCGAAGGTATGGACTGAGGGACGACTCAAACTGCTCAAACAGAAATACGGAACCGTTGCCGCTGATGAGTTAGCTGGGGAGTTGGGGGTCTCGATTGCCGCTCTTCAAAGAAAGGCGAAGGAACTCAAGCTGAAGAGAAAGGAAGGGGCACCAGAACCCCCGCCCGAGGCAAAGCTCCCTCGTGCGGACGGGGCGATACTCGGGGGAGAAAAGGTCATCGACATCAATGGCCACGAGGAGGAGATGCTGCCGTCAGGGCTGTACATCCTCACCGAGGAAGGGTGGAAGCCCGTGATGATGCGCAAGTCACGTATCGCGCCACGGTAGGAGTCCTGCCGGGGCGGGTGGCGCCTGGGCTTGGCAGAGAAGGGGAGCGCAGTGCGGAGGCGGATTGGCCAGAAGAGCTCACAGGCACAAGTCTACCAGGAGGCGGGGTGCCGCGGTCCGCGCCTATCTCCGCCTGAGCAGATCCCCTGGTTACGGCTTCCTGGGCGTGGTCCCTCTGCTTGTGGTCTATGAATTACTGTCCTTGGGGAGGGCACATTCGCACCGCTCGGTAGTCTGGTATCTGGTCGAAGAGCTTCTCCGCAACGGACTGCAGAGCGCTGGCGGGGTGAGTGTGCTCCTGCTCAATGCCCTCATGATCGGGGTGTTTGCCCTGGTGGGCGTGTTGGGGATAAGGTGGAGCGGTCAGAAGCTGCAGCCGCTTTACCTTCCTGTGATGCTCGCTGAAGGAGGGGTCCTGGCGATTCTGTTGGCTCTGGCGCTGAACGCGGTGCCACGGCTGATGGTTGTTCCGCCTGAAGGCCTCTTCAACGTGACCACCAAGCTTGCGACGGCCATCGGCGCTGGCGTGTACGAAGAATTTGTCTTCCGTGTCGTGCTGCTGGGGGGCTTGGTGGTCCTCTTTTCCAGAGGGCGGAGATTTCCGCCGTGGGCTGCCTACATGCTGGCGCTGGTGATTTCCTCCATTGCTTTCGCCGTGGCGCACTACTTTTCCATGGGGAGGGCGCCCTTCGACCGCCACGTGTTCATCTTGCGCCAGCTCGCTGGGGTCGTTTTCGGCATCATTTACTGCCTGCGGGGGTTCGGGGTAGCGGCTTATGCGCACACCATGTACGATCTGTTCGTCCTGTTCACGTGAGGTAACGTGCAGCAAACTGAGAAGTGCCCACACTGTGGCCAGCCAATTCCACGCCATCGGAACCCAGTACCAACGGTGGACGCGGTGATTGAAGTCCCCCTCCCGCAAGGGGGAGAGGGTATCGTGCTCATCCGGCGCAAGAATCCGCCGTTGGGTTGGGCGCTGCCCGGCGGTTTTGTGGACTATGGCGAGACGGTCGAGCAGGCGGTAGTGCGCGAGGCAAAGGAGGAAACAGGTCTAAGCATCCGCCTGAAAGGGTTGCTGGGGGTCTATTCCGCCCCGGACCGTGACCCACGGGGCCATACCATCTCCATCGTGTTCGTGGCGGAAGCGGAAGGCTCCCCTGAGGGACAGGACGATGCGGCGAGCGCCGCCGTCTTTCCCTTGGATAGGCTCCCTTCGGACCTTGCCTTTGACCATGGTCGCATTGTCGCCGACTACTTGGCGCGGTGGCGAGGTGGGCAGTCCAAATCCGGTGCACGTCCATGAGCCAGTGGCTTCCCAACAGACGCAGATTCCTCATCTGGGCGGGCTCAGTAGCAGGCGCTTGCATAGTCCTGGCAGTAGCGGCTGCGGTCATCCTGCTCTTTGTGCCCCAGTTCTGGCACGCGCAGGCGGAGGCGCGGCAGGTGACCATCGCGCGCGGGATGAACCTTGCCCAAATCGCTCGCCTCCTCAAGGAAGAGGGCATCGTCACCGACAGCCGAGTCTTTCTCCTTGCCACCAAGCTGCTGCGCGCCGAGGCGCGTTTGAAGGCCGGCAGATATCGGCTCTCGCCCCGGCTGTCGCATTTTCGCATTGTCGACCTGCTCAGGAAAGGGCGGGTCACCGCAGAGTGGGTGAGTATCCCCGAGGGGGCGGAGTCATGGACAGTCGCCTCTATTCTGGCGCGTACGCTGGAGGTGGATTCGGCAGCCTTCATTGCATTGACGCGCGACACGAGCCTGTTGAGAGAGCTTGCGGTAGACGCCTCGTCGCTTGAGGGATACCTTTATCCAAGCACGTATCAGTTCTATTGGGGCGCGGCACCGGAGGTGGTAATCCGCACGATGGTGAGGGAGTTCTGGCGGCAGATGGGCGACAGTGTGCAGGCGGGCGCGCAGGCGATGGGCATGACGCTCCACCAGGTGGTGACCCTGGCCTCGATCATTGAGGGTGAGGTAATGCTTGATGCAGAGCGTCCGCTCATTTCCGCTGTCTACCATAATCGCTTGCGGCTGCGCATGCCGTTGCAGGCCGATCCGACCATACAATATCTCGTCCCGGGCCGAGGGCGCCGTCTGCTCAAGAGGGACTTGGCGGTCGATTCGCCGTACAACACGTACTTGTACCCTGGCTTGCCGCCGGGTCCGGTGAATAACCCCGGCATGGCCTCCATCGTGGCGGCGCTGCATCCGGCGCCGGTGGACTATCTCTACTTGGTGGCCCGCGGGGATGGCGGGCATGTGTTCAGCCGCACGCTCCGCGAGCATCTGCGTGCCAAGGAGCGCTTTGACCAGGTGCGGCGGCAGGTACAAGCAGCGCAGCGACAAAGGTGAGAACTCATGGCGCGTACAGGGTCGGCAAAGGGCAAAGAACTTCTTGCGGCGTTGAACGAGGTGCAGCGCGCGGCCGTCGTTGACGTGGAGGGCCCGGTCCTGATCCTTGCCGGGGCCGGAAGCGGCAAGACCAGAGTCCTCACCTATCGCATCGCCTACCTGATTGCCACCGGAAGGGCCAAGCCGGAGCAGATTCTGGCCGTCACTTTCACCAACAAGGCCGCCGGCGAAATGCGCGAGCGCGTCGACCAGGTGGTTCCCGGAATTGCGGCGGATATCTGGGTGAGCACCTTCCACTCCGCCTTTGCGCGCATTCTGCGACGAGAGGGCGGGCGCATTGGCCTGCCGAGAAACTTTTCCATCTACGATGAAGAGGACCAGAAGCGGCTGATCAAGGAGTGCATCGAAGAGTTGGGCCTGCCAGATGGGCGCTACAACCCCGGAGTGGTCGCGGCGCTCATCAGCCGCGCCAAGTCAGCGGTGGTGCTCCCAGGTGACTTTGCCAGTGCCGCAGAAAACGAGTTCGAGGCGAACGTGGCGCGCCTTTACCAGCGCTACCAGCAACGCCTGCGCGGGGCCAACGCCGCAGACTTTGACGACCTGTTGCTGCTGCCCATTATGCTCTTCCGTAGTCACCCGCTGGTGCTCAATGCTTACCAGGAACGTTTCCGCTACATTTTGGTGGACGAGTATCAGGACACCAACCGCGCGCAATATGAGCTACTTAAGCTGCTTTCCTCTCGCTACCGCAACTTGTGCGTAGTGGGGGATGATGACCAGTCCATCTACCGCTGGCGGGGAGCGGATATCCGCAACATCTTAGACTTTGAGCGCGACTTCCCGGACTGCAAGGTCCATTGGCTGGAACAGAACTACCGTTCCACTAAGTGCATCCTGGCCGCTGCCTCCTCGGTGATTGCGCACAACCGGGCGCGCAAGCCGAAAGAGCTGTGGACCGACGGGGCAACGGGCGAGAAGGTGACCATCCTCGAGGCGCAGTCGGACACTGACGAGGCGTTGGCGATCATTGCCAGGATGGAGCGGGAGTTCCAAAGTCGTCCTCGCAACTTTCGCGACTTTGTCGTGCTTTATCGCACTAACGCCCAGTCGCGCGTGTTGGAGGAGGCGCTGCGCAGGAGCGGCATCCCGTACAACGTGGTAGGGGGAGTGCGCTTCTATGAACGCAAGGAGATCAAGGATGTGCTGGCATATCTGCGCGTCATCTGCAATCCTCACGACACGATGAGTTTGCTGCGCATCATCAATTCTCCGCCGCGTGGCATCGGGGAGGCAACCATCGTGCGGCTGCGCGCCTTTGCCACCATGCTCGGCATTCCGTTGTTCGAGGGCCTGGGCAGGGCAGACCAGGTAGAGGGGTTGTCGCCAGCCATGCAGGAGCGGGTGCTGCGTTTCCATCGGCTCATTCGTAAGTACATCGACCTTCGCTCCGAAGTGCCGGCCGCCGAGCTGGCGGGGGCGCTCTTGGATGACCTGGGCATCCTGCGCATGTACAAGGAAGAGGGAACAGAAGAGTCCCTCAGCCGTGCGGAAAACGTACGCGAGCTGTTGAACGGCATTGCGGACTTTTGCCGTAACAACCCGGGCACCACGCTTGAGGACTACTTGCAGGAGATTTCGCTGCTGACCGACATCGATACGTGGAATGACCGTTCCAACGCGGTAAGCCTGATGACCGTGCACAGCGCCAAGGGTTTGGAGTTCCCTGTGGTGTTCATCACCGGGCTTGAGGAGGGGCTTTTCCCCATCGCCCGCTCGTTCGACAGCAACGAGGACCTGGAAGAGGAACGTCGCCTTTTTTACGTCGGCAGCACCCGCGCTAAGGAGAAGCTCTACCTATGCTGGGCCACAACCCGCTTGCGCCAGGGGCAGACTTACAGCTGCATGCCGTCGCGCTTCTTGGGCGAAATTGACCAGGAGCACGTGGAGTATGAGACAGCCGGCAGGGTAGGGAAGAGGGCGCAGCGCATGGCCCAGCCGGCGAGCAGGGCAGGAGGGGAGCGCCAGCGCGTCACGCGTCGTCTCAAGGCCTACGAGGAAGAGTCGCAGCTCCCCACCTACCTGATGCCGGGGTGCAGGGTGCGCCATCCCCAGTTCGGTCTGGGTACAGTGCTGAGCATTGCGCGGGCATCCAGCGGCACCAAGGTCACCGTCGACTTTGACGACTATGGCCAGAAGAAGATTATTCTTGAGTTCAGCCGCATGCAGGTGCTCTGAGATGGGGATGCAGGTGGCAGAAAGGTCCGCTCCCCCGCACCAGGAGGTCAGTTTCGGATGGCGCGTTGCGGCTCGCTTGAGGGTCTGCAGGTGATGTGCACCCCAGCCCATGGCGGAGAGAAAATGATCCAGACTTGGAAATACGGCTGCTTGCTGTGGGTAACTGCCCTGTTCCTTTTCGGGTGTTCCCGTGCGCGCGAGGACCACTGGCTCGGCTCGGGCACTCTGGAGGCGCGCCAGGTGACGGTCGGGGCGAAACTCGCCGGACAGCTTGTTGCCCTCTATGTCGACGAGGGCGACACGGTGCGTGCCGGGGCGCTCCTGGCCGCGGTTGATTCCAGCAAGCTGGTGCTGCAGAGGACACAGGTGAGCGCGGCACAGCGGGAGTTGAGGCACAACATCGCTAACGCCAAGCAAGCGGTGGAGCTGGCCGGGGAGCAGTACGGCAACGCGCGCAAACAGTACGAGCGCGTCCGCAGCCTGGCGGAGCGGGGCAGTGCCCCGCAACAACAGTTGGACAATGCCCAGGTAGCCTTGTCAACTGCCCGCACACAACTGGAAGCCGCCAGAAACAGCCTGGCTGCTCTCGAAGAGCGCGGCAAGCAGCTCCAAGCCCAAAGAGAACTGCTGGAGAGCCAGATTCGCGACGCCGCAGTTTCTGCGCCGCTCGCTGGGGTCATCGTGGCCAAGTACGTGGAGCAGGGCGAGATGGTGGCGCCCGGCTCACCGCTGGTGACCATAGCCGACCTCAGCGAGATGTGGGTCAAGATCTACCTGCCGGAGCCGGACCTGGACAAGGTCTCGCTCGGAACCAGGGTGGCGGTGCGTGCGGATGCACTGCCTGCGGAGGTGTTCGCCGGGACGGTGAGCTGGGTGTCGCCAAAGGCGGAATTCACTCCCAAGAATGTGCAGACAAGGGCAGCCCGCGCCGAATTGGTCTATGCAGTCAAGGTGGTCGTGCCCAATCCGCAAGGGCGGTTGCTCTTGGGGATGCCCGTGGAAGTGTCTCTGGTGCACTAAGGCCAAGTGGAAGCATGCGCCGCTGACATTGTCGTCGGTGACCTCTGGAAGGCCTACGGGCAAGTCGAAGCCGTCAAGGGCCTTTCCTTCGCCGTGCGCCAGGGCCGCCTCTTCGGCCTGATCGGCCCGGACGGCGCCGGCAAGACGACCACGCTGCGCATCCTCTGTGGTCTTCTCCGCGCCGACAAGGGGGAGTGCTTAGTCAAAGGGCACAACGTGGCCGTCCATCCCAGGCGGGTGAAGAGGCTCCTGGGCTACATGCCGCAACGTTTCTCCCTCTACCCCGACCTCACGGTCTCCGAAAACCTGCGCTTTTTCGCCGACCTTTTTGAAGTGCCGCGCGCCGAGCGCGAAACAAAGGTGCAGGAACTTCTGGCCTTCAGTCGACTGGCGTCCTTTCGGCAGTGGCGCGCAGGGAACCTCTCGGGCGGCATGAAGCAGAAGCTCGCCCTGTGCTGCACGCTCATCCACACGCCGGCAGTGTTGCTGCTAGACGAGCCGACTACTGGCGTCGACCCCGTGTCCAGGCGGGAGTTTTGGCGCATTCTGGGCCGTCTCCCCGGGCAGGGGGTCACGATTTTGGTAACCACGCCCTACATGGACGAGGCTGCCCGCTGCGACGAAGTGGCCTTCGTGCATCAGGGGCGCATCACCGCTCAAGGGCCACCCAGTGAGCTCGCCAAGTTGGCGCGAACGAGCCTGCTCGAGGTGCGCTGTTCGCGTCCTTTGCAAGCGGCGCGGCTCTTGAGTGACCTCCCCTCGGTTCTTAGCGTGCATGCTTTTGGCGATCACCTGCGCGTGGGCACAAAAGAACCCAAGCAGGCCAGGCAAGCGATAGGCAAGAGGCTACGGGGAAGTGGTGTTCCCGTCCACTCGCTCGCCGAAGTTTCTCCCACCATCGAGGACGCGTTTGTGGAGCTGATGGGCAAGTGACGACATGGGCAGACAACGCTGTGGCAATTCACGCGGAGGGTCTTTGCCGCACCTTTGGCTCCTTCGTAGCGGTGGACCACGTCTCCATCGATGTGCGCTATGGCGAGGTGTTTGGCTTCTTAGGTGCAAATGGTGCGGGCAAGACTACTACCATCCGCATGCTGTGCGGCCTTTTGGCTCCCACTTCCGGCCAGGCATGGGTGGCGGGTTTTGACGTGGTGCGCGCCAGCGAACGCGTCAAGGCATCCATCGGCTACATGTCCCAGCGTTTCTCCCTCTATGAAGATCTCACCGTCGAAGAAAACCTCGACTTTTACGGCGGCATTTACGGCCTACACGGACAGAGGCTGCACAGCCGCAAAGAGGCCATGATGGAGTCGTTGGAGCTTGCTCCCCACCGCCGCAAGCTTGCGCGGACGCTTCCCTTGGGCTGGAAACAGCGACTCGCCTTGTGCTGTGCTACCCTCCATGAGCCGAGAGTGCTCTTTCTGGATGAACCGACAGCAGGGGTGGACCCGCTTTCCCGCAGGGCATTTTGGCAGCTCGTCTACGGCGTGGCCGAACAGGGGAGCGCTGTCTTTGTGACCACGCACTACATGGACGAGGCAGAGTACTGCAACCGGCTGGGCATCATGCACGAGGGCCGGCTGGTCGCCTGCGGTTCGCCGGCGGCGCTCCGCGCGCGGTTCAGGGCAGGCCCTATGGAAGAGGTCTTCGTGCAGATTGTGGAGGGCGGTGCTCACCCAGCACATGCGCCCAGCGAGCCGGGTCACCAAGATGCGTAGCCGCCTGCTCGCCATAGCCCGCAAGGAGTTCCTGCACATCCTCCGGGACCAGCGGAGCCTGATCGTCATCTTCCTCCTCCCGCTCATCATGATGGTGCTCTACGGCTACGCCATCACTTTCGACATCAAAGAAATCAGAATGGGGCTGATCGACCGAGACAACACGCCGGCGTCGCGGGCGTTGTCGCGTTCCTTCACGGCGGGTGGCTTGTTTCGCGTGGTTGCTCAACCGAACGAGATGAGTCAGGTCGAGGGACTGATGCGCAGGGGCAAGGTGCATGCTGCCCTGATTATTCCCCGCGGCTACCAGCGGGAGCTGTACACCAAGCCGACCGCTGCTGTGGAACTGCTCATCGACGGTGCCAACGCGAACACGGCGACCATCGTCCTCAGCTACGCGCGCATGCTCATGGCGAAGATGGCCGTGGAGCGCCTGCCAGGGATGCCCGTCCCCTTTGAGGTGCGCCAGGTGGTCCTGTACAACCCGGAACAGCGCAGCATGGTCTTCATCGTGCCGGGGCTGGTGGCCGTGCTCATTATGATGATTTGCGCCCTGCTCACCTCCATAGCCGTCGCGCGCGAGCGAGAGACCAACACCGTGGAGCAGATCCTTGTCTCTCCAATCCATCCGCTGGAACTCATCCTCGGCAAGCTCGGCCCTTATGTGATCGTCGCGCTGTTGGATGCCAGCTCGGTGGTGGTCTTTTCGGTGCTGGTGTTTGGCATTCCCTTCCGGGGGAGCGCAGCCCTCTTGCTCCTTCTTTCAGTGGTGTTTGTCTATGCTTCACTCAGCCTTGGCGTGCTCATCTCCTCTCGGGCGACGACGCAACGCGCCGCGCTCATGGGTGCCGTGATGGCAACGTTGCTGCCGTCAATACTCCTGTCCGGCTTCATTTTCCCGATCGGGTCGATGCCAAGGGCGCTCCAGATAATCACCTATGTCGTGCCGGCACGATACTACCTGCGGATCATCAGAGGCATCATGCTCAAAGGTGTTGGTTTCCTTCATTTGTGGCACGACGCGTTGGCGCTTTTCCTGTTCGGTACAGTCCTGCTCCTCATCAGCGTGGGGAGGTTCCGCACGAGGCTGGAGGGTTAGGCGCGATGCGGCGCGTGCTCTGTGTCATTCGCAAAGAGTTCTTGCAAGTGTTTCGCGACCGGGCAATGGTGTTTCTGATTTTCATGGCGCCAATTGTGCAGCTCGTGGTGTTGGGGTATGTGGTCTCCAGCGAGGTCAGACATCTGGCGACGGTAGTCTGCGACGGCGATCGCTCCCTGCACAGCCGCGAGCTCGTCGCGCGTCTGCAGAGTTCGAAGTACTTCGATGTGCTCTTGGTTGAGAAGGATATTAAGCGGCTGGGAGACTATTTTGAGCGTGGCCGTGCCGCTGTGGCGCTGGTCATACCCACGGGCTTTTCCCGCGATGTGGTAGCCGGTCGCACGCCAGCGCTCCAAGTCGTGCTGGACGGACAGGACGCGAATAGTTCCAATGTGGCCCTTGGCTATGCAAGCGGCCTGATGCAGGACTATCTCAGCGAGCAGCTGCAACACCAGGCGTGTGTTCTCGGGCGCAGGCCACGGGTTGTAGAGCCCCGCGTGCAAGTCTGGTTCAATCCGGACCTCAGGGATCGCAACTACATGATCCCGGGTATTGTCGCTTTTCTGCTCACGCTCACCACCGCGCT
The DNA here is from genome assembly GCA_024655945.1 of candidate division KSB1 bacterium. NCBI lineage: Bacteria > Pseudomonadati > Candidatus Zhuqueibacterota bacterium. Next base: position 75,276 of record JANLFK010000006.1, on the reverse strand, counting down.
GCTCAGCGGGATGGGGCTTGTCCGGGAAAAGGAAGTGGGCACCCTGGAACAGCTGAACGTCACGCCCATCAAGCCCTACCAATTGCTTTTGGGCAAGACCATCCCGTTTGCGATACTGGGTTTTGGCGAGGTCGCCTTGGCCATCGCCGTCGCCCGCTTGTGGTACCGGATACCCCTGCTGGGAAACATCGGGCTCCTGGCCCTGTTTGTGGTGCTATTTCTTTTTACAACCCTGGGTATTGGCCTCTTTGTGTCGTCCAGTTCGACCACTCAGCAGCAGGCCATGTTCTTGACCTGGTTCATTCTCATATTCGCCCTGATTACTTCTGGTTTTCTCTTTCCCATCGAGAACATGCCGGTGTGGATACAAGCGCTGAGCTACCTGAACCCGTTGCGCTACTTCATGTTGGTGGTGCGCGCGATCTTCATCAAGGGCTCTGGCGTCAGCGAGTTGTGGGAGCAAGGAGTGATCCTTGCGGTGTTCGGCCTCGCTATCCTCTTGGTGAGCGCGAGGCGTTTTGAGAAGCGGATTCGGTGACCAATGCCGGAGCTGCCAGAAGTAGAAACCATTCGCCGCTCTCTCGAGGCAAAGATTTGCGGTCGTCCGATCACCGGGGTAGAGGTGCGGGACGGACGCTTGCGTCATCCAGTGGACAAGGCGGCAGTGTGCAGTGTGGTAGGGCGCAGGATCGTGGCCCTCGGCAGACGGGGCAAGTACTTGCTGATGACGCTTGACGACGGGCGGATGGTGGTCATCCACCTGGGGATGAGCGGGCACCTGCGCTTGTGCGCCCCTGGCTCACCGCTTGAGAGGCACGATCACGTGCTGTTCACGTTGGGGGCAGACTGGCAGTTGCGCTACAATGACCCACGCCGCTTTGGCACCGTGCAAGTGGTGAAGAATGCGGAAATTGAGCAGCGGGGCGCTTTCGCGAACCTGGGCCCCGAGCCGCTGAGCGGCGCCTTCACGGCGGCCTACCTGCGAGGGCGCGCCCAGGGGCGGAGCGTCGCGGTCAAAAGCTTCCTCATGGACTGCCGGGTTGTGGCAGGCGTAGGCAACATTTACGCAAACGAGGCGCTATTTCGCGCCGGCATCAATCCGTTACGGGCGGCTGGCTCGCTGTCGGCGCTGGAGTGGCGGCGCCTGCGCCGTACCGTGCGCGAGGTGCTGCGCGCTGCCATCAAGCGAGGCGGCACCACTCTGGGCGATGAGCGGTTTCGCAATCCTGAGGGGGAAAAAGGTTATTTTCAGGTACGGCTTGATGTGTACGGGCGGGAGGGGCTGCCTTGCCCACGGTGTGGGGCGAACATCGTGCGGGTGCGGCTCGCCGGGCGGAGCACCTATTTCTGTCCAGGTTGCCAGAGGTGAGCAAGAGTTGCTTGTCCGGCATGGAGGCTGGACGGAAAACGAAAAGGGAAGGACGCGTGTCCTTCCCTTTTCGCTATCAGTTCCCGGCGGCGACCTACTCTCCCACACGGTCGCCCGAGCAGTACCATCGGCGCTGGCGGGCTTAACTTCTCTGTTCGGAATGGGAAGAGGTGCTTCCCCGCCGCTATAGCCGCCGGAATTTTTCCAATTTGCGATTTAGGTGTGAGGTTTGTCCTCTCGCTTGCAGACAAGTCACTAACCATCTGCTGCAAACATACGATGTTTGGTTAAGCCGCACGGCCTATTAGTATCACTCGGCTGAGTACGTTGCCGTACTTACACCTGTGACCTATCGACCTCGTCGTCTACGAGGGGCCTTTAGCCCGCCTTGCGGCGGAGGGGATATCTGATCTTGGGATGGGTTTCGCACTTAGATGCTTTCAGCGCTTATCCCGACCGAACGTAGCTACCCTGCGCTGCCACTGGAGTGACAACAGGCACACTAGAGGTTCGTCCACTCCGGTCCTCTCGTACTAGGAGCAGCTTCCCGCAAATATCCTACGCCCGCGACAGATAGGGACCGAACTGTCTCACGACGTTCTAAACCCAGCTCACGTACCGCTTTAATAGGCGAACAGCCTAACCCTTGGGACCTTGTCCAGCCCCAGGATGCGATGAGCCGACATCGAGGTGCCAAACCGGGCCGTCGATGTGAACTCTTGGGCCCGATAAGCCTGTTATCCCCGGAGTACCTTTTATCCTTTGAGCGACGGTAATTCCACCTTCAACCGCCGGATCACTAAGCCCTGCTTTCGCATCTGCTCGACCTGTGTGTCTCGCAGTCAAGCTCCCTTATGCCTTTGCACTCTACGCACGATTACCGACCGTGCTGAGGGAACCTTTGGGAGCCTCCGTTACGCTTTAGGAGGCGACCGCCCCAGTCAAACTACCCACCTAGCATTGTCCCCGGACCGGCTTCACGGCCCTGGGTTAGAATTCCAGTAAAGTAAGGGTGGTATTTCAACGGCGGCTCCCCCCGAACTGGCGTTCGGGGCTCATAGCCTCCCACCTATCCTACACATACAATACCAAAATCCAATGCTAAGCTGTAGTAAAGGTTCACGGGGTCTTTCCGTCCCGTCGCGGGTAGCCGGCATCTTCACCGGCACTACAATTTCGCCGAGCCCCTGGTTGAGACAGCGCCCAAGTCGTTACACCATTCGTGCAGGTCGGAACTTACCCGACAAGGAATTTCGCTACCTTAGGACCGTTATAGTTACGGCCGCCGTTTACTGGGGCTTCGGTTCGGTGCTTCCCCCGACAAGTCGGGGTGACACGTCCCCTTAACCTTCCAGCACCGGGCAGGTGTCAGTCCCTATACGGCGCCTTACGGCTTGGCAGAGACCTGTGTTTTTAGTAAACAGTCGCCCAGGCCATTTCTCTGCGACCTCGTTGGGCTCTTCCAGTCCCACCGAAGTGGGATGGATTCACCTACTTGAGGCACCCCTTCTTCCGAAGTTACGGGGTCAGATTGCCTAGTTCCTAAACCAGGGCTCACTCGAGCACCTTAGGATTCTCTCCCCGTCTACCTGTGTCGGTTTGCGGTACGGTCACCTGTGGGCCTCACTTAGAGGTTTTTCTCGGCAGCATGCTTAGGGTCAGTTTGTGGGCAGAGCCCTCCCGTTGGTGTCTCGGAGTTATGACCAGGCGGATTTGCCTACCCGGTCCTCCTACGCACTTAGACCGGCAATCCAGAGACCGGCTGACCTTTCACTTCTGCGTCACCCCATGGTGTCTTTGTCGACCCACTGGTGGTACAGGAATATTCACCTGTTTTCCATCGCCTACGCCTTTCGGCCTCGGCTTAGGGTCCGACTAACCCTGAGCAGATTAACTTTACTCAGGAAACCTTAGACTTACGGTGTTCCGGTTTCTCACCGGAATTCTCGCTACTTATGCTGGCATAGTCATTTCCAGGACCTCCAGCGCTTCTCACGAAGCACCTTCGCAGGCAACTGGAACGTTCCCCTACCTCCCATCACCTTGCGGTGACGGGACCGTAGCTTCGGCGGTAGGCTTGAGTCCCGTGAATTATCGGCGCGGAGTCACTTGACCAGTGAGCAATTACGCACTCTTTAAATGATGGCTGCTTCTAAGCCAACATCCTGGTTGTCTGTGCAATTCCACATCCTTTGCCACTTAGCCTACACTTAAGGGCCTTAGCTGGCGGTCTGGGTTGTTTCCCTCTCGGCAACGAAGCTTATCCCCCGCTGCCTGACTCCCGTACATCGAGGTACCGGCATTCGGAGTTTGTCTGGGTTTGGTACCCTTGTGAGGGCCCTAGCCCAATCAGTGCTCTACCTCCGGTACTCTAATACGAGGCTAGCCCTAAAGCTATTTCGGGGAAAACGAGCTATCTCCGAGCTTGATTAGCCTTTCACTCCTATCCACAGCTCATCCAAGCCGTTTTCAACCGACACTGGTTCGGACCTCCATCTCGTGTTACCGAGACTTCATCCTGGCCATGGATAGATCGCCCGGCTTCGCGTCTACTGCACGCTACTGAGGCGCCCATTTCGGACTCGCTTTCGCTACGGCTACCCCACTGAATGGGTTAACCTTGCAACGTACAGTAACTCGCCAGCTCATTATGCAAAAGGCACGCCGTCACCCCGCCGAAGCGGGGCTCCGACTGCTTGTAAGCACACGGTTTCAGGTCCTATTTCACTCCGGTTCCCCGGTACTTTTCACCTTTCCCTCACGGTACTAGTTCGCTATCGGTCACGAGAGAGTATTTAGCCTTGGCCCGTGGTCGGGCCAGATTCCCACGGGGTTCCACGTGCCCCGCAGTACTTGGGAGCTCAGGACAGGAAGCTCATTGGTTTTCGCCTACAGGACTATCACCTTCTCTGGTGAGCCCTTTCCATGGCTCTTCGGCTAACCGCTGAGTTTGTCACTTCCCGGCCACGCTGCGCCGTGAACCCTCCTGAGTCCCCCAACCCCTGTCCTACAACGCACGCAGGCTTGGCATAGGACAGGTTTAGGCTCTTCCCCGTTCGCTCGCCGCTACTGAGGGAATCGCGTTTGCTTTCTTTTCCTGAGGGTACTGAGATGTTTCAGTTCCCCTCGTTGGCCCTCACCCGCCTATGGATTCAGCGGGGAGTGTTCCGGCATTGCCCGGAACGGGTTGCCCCATTCGGAGATCCCCGGGTCTCAGGTTGTTTGCACCTATCCGAGGCTTATCGCAGCTTACCACGTCCTTCATCGCCTTCTCGTGCCAAGGCATCCACCGTGTGCCCTTAGTAGCTTAACCAAACGCCTAAGGTTTGCAGCAGATGGTTACTGACTCCGTCTGACGAAGCCAGAGAACCCTTGGTTGTGCCTTGTGAAGCTACCCAAATCGCAAATTGTCAAAGAACAGCCTTCAGGGTGCCCTGAAGGGACGGTGTGGAGCTGATCGGAGTCGAACCGACGACCTCCGCCTTGCAAGAGCGGCGCTCTCCCAACTGAGCTACAGCCCCGTCTCTGGAAGAGCCGGTCTGTCAGTCGCCACCCTCCAGCGTGGGCCTAAGTGGAGTTGAACCACTGACCTCACGCTTATCAGGCGTGCGCTCTAACCGACTGAGCTATAGGCCCGATGCACAAAAAGATCGGACAACGAAGAGCATCGATGCCCGATATCTTCTATGGTCAACAGGCGTGCATGGCCTGCCTTCGCAGGCCTCGGAGTGGGTAGTGGCGTGAGGGCCACCCCCATGGCTCCCTAGAAAGGAGGTGATCCAGCCGCACCTTCCGGTACGGCTACCTTGTTACGACTTCGCCCCAGTCATCGATCTCACCGTGGACAGCTCCCTCCCGCCGAAGGCGGGTTGGGCCACTGGCTTCGGGTGCTCTCGACTCCCATGGCGTGACGGGCGGTGTGTACAAGGCCCGGGAACGTATTCACCGCGGCATGCTGATCCGCGATTACTAGCGATTCCGCCTTCATGCAGTCGAGTTGCAGACTGCAATCTGAACTGAGACCGGTTTTCAGGGATTTGCTCCACCTCGCGGTATTGCCTCCCGTTGTACCGGCCATTGTAGCACGTGTGTAGCCCTGGACGTAAGGGCCATGAGGACTTGACGTCATCCCCACCTTCCTCCCCGTTATCCGGGGCAGTCCCCTTAGAGTTCCCAGCATGACCTGATGGCAACTAAGGGCAGGGGTTGCGCTCGTTGCGGGACTTAACCCAACACCTCACGGCACGAGCTGACGACAGCCATGCAGCACCTCTGCAGCCGTCCCCGAAGGGAGGGCCCGATTTCTCGGGATTTCGTCTGCAGTTCAAGCCCAGGTAAGGTTCTTCGCGTTGCATCGAATTAAACCACATGCTCCACCGCTTGTGCGGGCCCCCGTCAATTCCTTTGAGTTTCAACCTTGCGGCCATACTCCCCAGGCGGGGCACTTAATGCGTTAGCTGCGGCACTGATTCATTACGAACCAACACCTAGTGCCCATCGTTTACGGCGTGGACTACCAGGGTATCTAATCCTGTTTGCTCCCCACGCTTTCGCGCCTCAGCGTCAGTTACGGACCAGGAAGCCGCCTTCGCTACCGGTGTTCTTCCTGATATCTACGCATTTCACCGCTACACCAGGAATTCCACTTCCCTCTTCCGCACTCAAGAATGGCAGTTTCGGAGGCAGGCCAACAGTTGAGCCGTTGGTTTTCACCCCCGACTTGCCACCCCGCCTACGCGCCCTTTACGCCCAATGATTCCGGACAACGCTTGCCCCCCCCGTATTACCGCGGCTGCTGGCACGGAGTTGGCCGGGGCTTTCTCTGGAGGTACCGTCAGCACCCGACACTGTTCGCGTCAGGCTTGTTCGTCCCTCCTAACAGGGCTTTACACTCCGAAGAGCTTCATCACCCACGCGGCGTTGCTGCGTCAGGCTTTCGCCCATTGCGCAATATTCCTCACTGCTGCCTCCCGTAGGAGTCTGGGCCGTATCTCAGTCCCAGTGTGGCCGGACACCCTCTCAGGCCGGCTACCCATCGTCGCCTTGGTGAGCCGTTACCTCACCAACTAGCTAATGGGGCGCAGGTCCATCCCGCGGCGCTATCCCGACGAATCGAGACTGCTTTGCTCCCTGCGACATGCGCCGCAGGGACATTATCCGGTATTAGCCCCCCGTTGGAGGGGTTATCCCAGTCCTCGGGGCAGGTTACCTACGTGTTACTCACCCGTCCGCCAGTGTACTCGGGATTCCGAAGATTCCCTTTCCCCTTGACTTGCATGTGTTAGGCACGCCGCCAGCGTTCGTCCTGAGCCAGGATCAAACTCTCCGTTGTAGAGTTCTTTCCTTTTTCGTCGCATGATTGAAGACCCACGAACGACAGGGCCATGCACGCTGTTGCCAAAGAACAAGCTCCAAGCCTTTCGTCTCGAGCGAAGTTAATATACAAAACCAACCCCTGTCTGTCAAGAGGTTTTTTTGCAAAAGCCAAAATTTTTTGCCTTGTTCCACCCCTGGTGGCGCGCGACTCCAGCCACCCAACCAACGGCCGGCTCGCGCCCGGAGAAGCGCCGCCAAAGTTGCCAGTATGCCCCCGTGCCCGCAAAGGCATTCTCACTTGGCCCAGGCACCCAGCCCTGCGCGAGGCGGGGGCGCGTGACCGGTGATCCCGCACCAAAATGATTCTTGTTTTCCACCGTGCACTTTGCTATCTTTGCTCTCAAGCAGGCCGCTTCCCAGTACCGGCAAAGCAAGAGCGTTCCGAGGGACAAGAGGCCCTTTGGCTGTTTTTCACTAATGTGGAATCTGCAAGTTCCTGTGAAAGAACCACGATGCTGACCGTGCGCATCATCCCCTGCCTGGACGTGGAAGATGGGCAGGTGGTGAAGGGAGTCAGGTTCACGCAGCTGCGCCGCGCCGGCGACCCGGTGGCGCTGGCAATGATGTACAACGAACAGGGCGCCGACGAAATCGTCCTGCTGGACGTCGCCGCCAGCTACCGGAGTCGGCGCACCATGGTCGAGGTGGTGGAACGCGTCTCCGACTCGGTGTTTGTGCCGCTCACCGTCGGCGGGGGCATTCGAACCATTGCAGACATGCGGGACATTCTGAACGCCGGGGGCGACAAGGTAGCCATCTGCACTGCAGCCTTGGAGAGGCCCGAGCTCATCATTGAGGGCGCGGCGCGCTTCGGCTCCCAGTGCATCGTTGTGTCCATCGACGCCAAGCGGGTGGGGCAAGGCTGGCACGCTTTTGCCAAAGGGGGGAGGATCGACACCGGCATCGATGCCCTGGCCTGGGCGCAGGAGGCAGAAAGACGCGGCGCCGGGGAGATTTTGCTGAACTCCATCGACAGGGATGGCACGCGCCTCGGGTACGATGTGGAACTGACGCGGCAAGTGGCTGATGCGGTGTCAATACCTGTCATCGCCTCAGGAGGGGCGGGCGCGTTGGAGCAAGTCTACCAGGCGGTGGCGGAAGGACATGCGGACGCCGTGCTGGTTGCCTCCCTCCTCCACTATCAGGAGTTTACCGTTGCGGATATCAAGCAGTATCTGAAAGCACGAGGTGTGCCCATCCGATGATCATCCCCTCTATCGACCTCAGCAAGGGAAAGGCCGTGCAGCTCCGTCAGGGGCGAGACAAAGAGTTGGAACGCGATGATCCAATTGCCCTGGCCAGGGAGTTTGACCGCTACGGGGAGGTGGCGGTCATCGATCTGGACGCTGCTTTTGGGACCGGCGACAACGAATCGTTGGTGCGGCAACTTTGCGCGGTGGCCGACTGTCGCGTGGGCGGCGGCGTGCGCTCCGTGGAGAAGGCGCTCCAGGCCATCGGCGCCGGGGCGCGGAAGGTCATCGTGGGCACCAGGGCCTTCACCTCCACAGGAGTAGATGAGGCCTTCTTGGGGGAGCTTGGCCAGGCGGTAGGCAGGGAGAAGGTCATCGTCGCCGTGGACGCCTACGACGGCGAGGTGGTCACCAAGGGTTGGGGCCACCGCACCGGGCTGAGGGTGACAGAGGTCGTCGAGCTGTTGGGACCCCACGCAGGGGAGCTCCTGTTCACCTGCGTGGAGCGCGAGGGCCTGATGCGGGGCACTGATCTTGAACTTGTGCGCCAGGTCGTGGCGAGGGCGCACATGCCGGTTACCGTCGCCGGTGGCATCGCCTCGTCCGATGAAGTGGCCCGCATCTCGGCCTTGAACGCACATGTGCAACTGGGCATGGCCATTTACACAGGTGCCATGAGCCTGCCTGAGGCGTTCAGCGCGGCGGTGAATTGGGACTCTGGCCTGGTGCCCACTATTGCCTGCGACCCCTCCGGGCAGGTGCTGATGCCGGCGTACAGCACTCGCGAATCCCTGGAGCGCACCTTTGCGACCGGCAACGCCTGCTACTATTCCCGTTCCCGGCAGAAGGTCTGGATGAAAGGGGAGAGCTCCGGCAACGTGCAGCGCTTGCTGCGTGCGCGGATGGACTGCGACCGCGACGCGTTACTCTTCACCGTGTCTCAGCAGGGCGCGGCCTGTCATACCGGAAACTATAGCTGCTTTGGCGGGCGGCACTTCTCATTGGAGGAGCTCCAGGAGGTGATTCTGAGCAGATTGACGAATCCCACGCCCGGCTCGTACACGGCTGGTCTCTCTGACGCCGAGGTGCGGGCGAAGCTGCTCGAGGAGGCCGGGGAAGTTGTCGACGCAAAAACCCGTGACGAGATAGTCTGGGAAGCAGCAGATGTGCTCTACTTCCTGACGGTGCTCTTGGCCAGGGAAAAGGTTCCGCTGGAAGAGGTGTTCGGCGAGCTCCGCCGGCGGCGTCTCTCCAGCCGGCCTCAGGCAAACACGAGCAAGGAGAATTGATGCGTATCGTGCATGCAGAGCAACTTGGCGAGAGCTTCTATCAGCGCCCCTGGGGGCTGGCCCAAGATGTGCGGCCCCTGCTCGAGGAGGTGAGGCGCCATGGCGACGCTGCCGTGCGTGCCCTGACGCTGCGCTACGACGGCGTTCGGCTTGAGAGCTTTTGGGTGGAGAAAGAGGAGATCCAGGGAGCTTTTGCGCGAGTGCCGGAAGGGCTGGTGGAAGCCATAAGGCGGTGCATAGAGCGGTTGCGCCTGTTCTGCGAGCGGCAGCTGGCTGACTACAAAGACTTTGACATGGAAATCGAAACGGGGCTGTTTGTGGGGCAGCGCGTGGTGCCTGTCGAAAGGGTGGGGGTCTATGCGCCGGGTGGACGCTTCCCACTGATCTCGTCGGTGTACATGGGCGTTGTGCCGGCGCGGGTGGCTGGCGTCAGACAGGTGGTCGTCTGCTCGCCGCCGACCTTCCAGGGTTCGGTGCATCCGGCCTTGCTGGTGGCTGCCGACTTGGCCGGGGCTGATGAGGTGTATCGGATTGGCGGCGTGCAGGCAATAGCCGCGCTCGCTTACGGCACAGAGAGCGTGCGCGCTGTGCACAAGATCGTGGGTCCGGGCAACGCCTTTGTCACGGCTGCCAAGCGCGAGGTATACGGCCAGGTGGGGATCGACTTTGTCGCCGGGCCGAGCGAAGTGCTGATCATTGCCGATGAGCAGGCCGACGCGGAAGTCGTGGCGGCGGACCTCTTGGCCCAGGCCGAACACGATCCCGACGCATCCCCACTGCTGGTGACCACCAGCGCACGCTTGGCGGAACGCGTGCGCGCAGCGGTGGCGCGCCAAGTGGCGAGTCTGGCTACTGCTCCCGTGGCAAGAGCCTCCTTGGAACGTAATGGGCTCATTGTGCTTGCGCGTTCCTCAGAGGAGGCGATTGCCGTGGCCAACCGCTGGGCCCCCGAGCATTTGGAACTGCAGGTGAGAGATGTGGAGCCTTACTTGGCCGGCCTGCGCAACTTTGGCTCGCTGTTCATTGGCGCCGGGGCCGCCGAAGCCTTGGGCGACTACAGCAGTGGTCTCAACCACGTCTTGCCTTCCAACGGTGCGGCTCGGTACACTGGGGGACTCGGCGTGCGCGATTTTCTCAAGGTGCAGACCGTGCTCAGGGTGGAAGGCTCTCCGCCAGCTCGCCCCCTGGAGGACGGGGTGCGGCTGGCGCAAGCCGAAGGTCTTGAGGCACACGCCCGGTCGCTGCAGGCCCGGAGGAGGTAGTGGACCTCCTTCCCATTTGCCTTCGTCGATAGGGGCAAAGTGGGGTACGGGCTAACCGCTGTGGGGTGTCGCAGGCCTGTCAAGGAGGCACGTGGCCAGGCAAATACTGTCAGGAAGCCTCCTGGAGATTACGCGTTGCATGTGCTTCTCCCTTGGCGGAGGCTCCGGGCGTTGTACTTCCCGCTGGCGCCTAGATGTAGGGACAGGAGGTGGCAACCTCCGGAAGGACGTCTGGGGCCTCGCAGAGGCGCCGCTGACCAAGCGAAGGTTGCGAGCTGACATGCCGGAGGTCTGCTACACACTCAGCATATCGTGCATGGGGTCTTTGAACCATTGCTTCTGGCTGCCGTTCGGACAGTAGACCCAAACTGCCCCTGCGACGCATCCCGCCGATTCACCGCAACCCCATTTCCCGGCTTGTCATTATTCTGGCCTACGGCAAAGGCCTACCGGTTTTCGCGCCTCTGGGCAGCCCTTGATCCGCCGGGCACTGAGCCCATGGAAGGTCCTTCTGCCGTCAGAATGCCCCATGTGAGCGTCCAGTGGCTCGTCGAGTTGCTGTGTTACGGGTCCAGGGCGGTCGCTTCCCCACACGAGGCAGTCAGGCGGTGACGCTTGATCTGCATCTGTTAGTCAGAATGCCCTGCCGGGGCAGTCTTCGTCCCCGCTCTTCGTCCGAGCCACCCCTGTAGGCAAACCTATGCAGATCAAGCTCAGAGTTGGTAGAGGAGGAGTTCGCACCCTTAGCGACAGGGCGCGCTGGAGGCAAAAAATTTGCGTGTGGCAGAATTTTTCGCTTGACAATTTGGGGAAAGGTGGTTATATTGCGGCATGAAATCGGTTTCATGGCTTCGCGGAGCCTGCCTGAGGCCAGGTCGCCGCATGTCGAGAAACCGGTTACATGCAGCGTTTGTCCATTAGCCGGAAGATGGCACGATGAGCAACCGGCCAACCATCAGGACTGTTGCCGCACGAGCCGGGGTTTCTCCTGCCACCGTCTCACGGGTACTCAATGACAGCGCGCCGGTGAGCGACGAGACCCGCGAGCGAGTGCTTAGGGCTGCCCGTGAGCTGGACTTTACCCCGAACCTCATCGCGCGTGCCCTCACCGTAAAGAAGACCTTCCTTCTGGGTGTTATCCTCCCCGACCTATCTGGTGAATTCTTCACTCAACTTTTGCGGGGCATCGATGAGGTCGCCTATGGCAAGGGCTACCATATCCTCGTCTCCTGTTCCCACAGCCACCGCAATGAGATCCACACCTTGGCCAAGTTGATGAGCGAAGGGCGGGTTGATGGCCTTATCGTCATGGAACCGCTGCTGGGCACCAAGGCGCTGTCGTCGCTTGCGCGCTTTCGCATGCCAGTGGTGGTGCTCAACTTCCCGTGGAATGGCGGCATGGTGCAAAGCATCCTGGTTGATAACCAGCGCGGGGCTTACTTGGCGACCAAACACCTGCTGGACCATGGCTACCAGCCCTTGGCCATGATTCGTGGCCCGGCCGGCAACTTCGACGCAGAAAAGCGCGAGCAGGGGTACCGGGACGCCTTGCGGGAACGTGGCATGGACCCCGAGGCGGAGGGTGGCGCGTATCTGGTCCGGGGCGATTTCGACCGTCGTTCTGGCTATTTGGCGATGAGCATGTTGTTGGGTTTGGCCAAGCGGCCGCGCGCGGTCTTTGCCGCCAATGACGAGATGGCCATCGGCGCCTATGGTGCCATCCGTGACCACGGGCTGAGCGTTCCCGATGATGTGGCCATCGCAGGATTCGACGACATCGATGTGGCCTCCTGCATCCGTCCACCACTGACCACTGTCCACGTGCCGATCACCGAACTCGGTTCCAAAGCAGCCGACCACCTGATTCGTGCAATCGAGAGCAAGGATGAAACGCAACCGACTCAGAACACGGTTCTCCCCACCGGTTTGGTGATTCGCGAATCTTGCGGTTGCATTGGGCACCGCAGTGAACAGAGCTGAAAGGAGGTGAGAGCTGGGGGCTGTTGGAGCGTGAGTCGTGGGGTGTTGGTATGGCTGCACCCTCCTGGGTGCAGGCGAGGGTCCCACAATCAATGGGAGGAAGCGTCATGAGCAAGGGACGTGTGCAACTGGCAGTCGTAGGTCTGGTGGTGTTGTCCTTTACCTTGGCCTACGCGCAGGCTCTGGAGCGGCCGAATGTGATTTGGGCGCGGGCGACCAGCGAGCCGATTGTGTTGGATGGGCGGTTGGATGAGGTATCGTGGCAGAAGGCGGAGTCGGTGCGGTTGCAGTATGGGAAGAGTTCGGGGTTGATACCTGGCAGTGGGTGGAAGGATGAGAGTGGGGTGAAGCCGAGCGATCCGTTGGATGCGACGTTGAAGTTTTTGGTCTCGGGGAATTACTTGTACATGGCGGCGGTGGTGAAGGACAGTTCGGTGGGGGGAGGGTTGTTCAATCAGTTTGACGGTTTTTTGATGAACATGCGGGATCATTCGGAGGTGGATCGTCCGGCGCCGCCGTTTGAGTATTTTTACGGGTGGGTGACGGAGGGTTGGGCGGATCCGAACACGGGCAATGTGGGGGCGTCGCCTGGGTTTTTCGGGTGGGCGTCGGGCGATCGAGGGGTATGGGATGCGGTGACGGTGGTGGATGGGGTGAGCAACGATGATTCGACGCCGGATAGGGGGTACGTGGTGGAGTTTAAGTTTAACTTGACGCCGCGGGGGTACGATGTGACGCGGCCGGAGGGGGACATTGTGGAGTTCAACGTGTCGATTTACGATGCGGATTGGCACTGGCCGCACAATGCGGACAAGTTTAGCGGGAATCGGACGTGGTGGTGTGGGCCGTGGGGGAATGCGTCGGCCTATGATGTGGCGCGGATATATGCGCGGCCGGATGTGACGGTGGATTCGGGGCCGGTGCCGTTGGTGGGGCCGGAGGTCGTGATTCCCAATGGGGTAAATTATCCGGATCCGGTGATTGACGGGCGGTTGGAGGAGGCGGTGTGGGCGAAAGCGCCGGGTTTGGAGATTCGCTATGGGGATGAGCAATTGCGGGCGTCGTATCCGGGGATAGGGCCGTGGCGGAGTGGTCAGTTTCAGCCGGAGATAGCGGGGGTGCGGGCGCCGGTGTTAGATCCTGGGGATGCGACGGTGAAGTGGTTTTTCAAGGGGGACATGTTGTACCTTGGGGTGGATGTGCGGGATCAGGCGGTGACGGGGATGAATTTGTACGACATGTGGGATGGGATTCGTTTTATCATCAACGATCGTGCGGTGATGAATCCTGATGATCACAACCTGGAGCGGCGGCAGTTGACGGTGCGGGTGGATTCGTTGGGGTCGTTGCAGGTGATGGACTATTTGGCGCACATGATTGATTCGCTGCACATGGCGCAGGCGGCGATGGCGTTGAAGCCGAACACGACGGTGAACAATCCCCAGGACATTGACGAGGGGTACAGTTTTGAGTTGGCCATTGACCTGAAGGCGCTGGGGTACCCGGTGGGTCGTGGTGATGGGGATTTGTTCATCAGTGCGACGTTGTTTGACGGGGATGCCTTTGCCAACCCGGCGGACAACTATGGCACGCGCACCTGGTGGATGCGCGAGAGCACCTGGCCCGCTGCCCCCGCCTGGGCCTACATGGACCCTAATGCCTACGTGCCCGATGGCGAGATTGCCAGTGCTCTGGAGCGGCCGAATGTGATTTGGGCGCGGGCGACCAGCGAGCCGATTGTGTTGGATGGGCGGTTGGATGAGGTATCGTGGCAGAAGGCGGAGTCGGTGCGGTTGCAGTATGGGAAGAGTTCGGGGTTGATACCTGGCAGTGGGTGGAAGGATGAGAGTGGGGTGAAGCCGAGCGATCCGTTGGATGCGACGTTGAAGTTTTTGGTCTCGGGGAATTACTTGTACATGGCGGCGGTGGTGAAGGACAGTTCGGTGGGGGGAGGGTTGTTCAATCAGTTTGACGGTTTTTTGATGAACATGCGGGATCATTCGGAGGTGGATCGTCCGGCGCCGCCGTTTGAGTATTTTTACGGGTGGGTGACGGAGGGTTGGGCGGATCCGAACACGGGCAATGTGGGGGCGTCGCCTGGGTTTTTCGGGTGGGCGTCGGGCGATCGAGGGGTATGGGATGCGGTGACGGTGGTGGATGGGGTGAGCAACGATGATTCGACGCCGGATAGGGGGTACGTGGTGGAGTTTAAGTTTAACTTGACGCCGCGGGGGTACGATGTGACGCGGCCGGAGGGGGACATTGTGGAGTTCAACGTGTCGATTTACGATGCGGATTGGCACTGGCCGCACAATGCGGACAAGTTTAGCGGGAATCGGACGTGGTGGTGTGGGCCGTGGGGGAATGCGTCGGCCTATGATGTGGCGCGGATATATGCGCGGCCGGATGTGACGGTGGATTCGGGGCCGGTGCCGTTGGTGGGGCCGGAGGTCGTGATTCCCAATGGGGTAAATTATCCGGATCCGGTGATTGACGGGCGGTTGGAGGAGGCGGTGTGGGCGAAAGCGCCGGGTTTGGAGATTCGCTATGGGGATGAGCAATTGCGGGCGTCGTATCCGGGGATAGGGCCGTGGCGGAGTGGTCAGTTTCAGCCGGAGATAGCGGGGGTGCGGGCGCCGGTGTTAGATCCTGGGGATGCGACGGTGAAGTGGTTTTTCAAGGGGGACATGTTGTACCTTGGGGTGGATGTGCGGGATCAGGCGGTGACGGGGATGAATTTGTACGACATGTGGGATGGGATTCGTTTTATCATCAACGATCGTGCGGTGATGAATCCTGATGATCACAACCTGGAGCGGCGGCAGTTGACGGTGCGGGTGGATTCGTTGGGGTCGTTGCAGGTGATGGACTATTTGGCGCACATGATTGATTCGCTGCACATGGCGCAGGCGGCGATGGCGTTGAAGCCGAACACGACGGTGAACAATCCCCAGGACATTGACGAGGGGTACAGTTTTGAGTTGGCCATTGACCTGAAGGCGCTGGGGTACCCGGTGGGTCGTGGTGATGGGGATTTGTTCATCAGTGCGACGTTGTTTGACGGGGATGCCTTTGCCAACCCGGCGGACAACTATGGCACGCGCACCTGGTGGATGCGCGAGAGCACCTGGCCCGCTGCCCCCGCCTGGGCCTACATGGACCCCAATGCCTACGTGCCTCTGCGCGTGGGTGTGGCCCAACGCCCGGAAGAGAACGTGCCAAGGTACTTTGCCATCATCGGCAACTACCCGAACCCGTTCAACCCCTCAACGGTGATTCGTTACGCCTTGCCGGAGGACGGCGTGGTGACCCTAAAGGTCTTTGACGTCCTCGGCCGCAATGTGGCGACAATGCCGTTGGGTCTGCAGACGGCGGGCATCAAAGAAGTCTCGTTTGATGCAACCGGGTTGAGCTCTGGGATGTACCTGTACCAGCTGCAGCTCGCCTCGCGGAGCGGACACGTCTCCGTTACCCGTACGGGCAAGATGTTAGCTGTCAAGTGACACTGGCGCGAAAGGCACCCTCTACCTTGCCCTGTGCACGACGGGCGCAAGGAGAGGGTGCCTTTCCTCGTCTTGTAGGGCGTGGACACGGGACGGTGGGTGCGGCTTTGCCGCTGACCACCTGAAGATGAGGGCGACCATGGGCTCAGTCATTCGCGTGAGTCGTGTTGCAGCCGTTTGCAGGGTGATGCTGGCGCTGTTGTGGGGCGTGGCGGCCTGGCGGAACGGGGCTATGGCAGGTACCACCGGCAAGCTCGCCGGGCGCGTGCTTGATGCCAGCAACCAGCCACTCCCAGGTGCCAACGTAGTCCTCGTGGGCACCCTGTTCGGGGCGGCCACAGACGCACAAGGCTACTACCACGTGCTCAACGTGCCGCCAGGGCGGTATCAGGTTAGAATCTCCTACATCGGCTACAAGACCCGAGTAGTGGAAGATGTGGCTATCACCGCAGACCGCACCACGTTGCTCGATGTCGCAGTGGAGGAGAGCACTATCGAGGGCGAAACGGTGGTGGTGGTGGCCGAAAAGCCGGTAGTGGAGCTGAACCTGACCAGCTCCATGGCGGCCTTGAGCAGCGCCGATATCCAGATCATGCCGGTGCGGAACCTGCAGGAGATCGTGGACCTGCAGGCCGGGGTCGTGGACGGCCACTTCCGCGGCGGACGGCTGGGAGAGGTGCAGTACCAAATCAATGGAGTGACCGTCAACAATAGCTACGACAATAGCTCCTCCCTCCAGTTGGACCGGTCGATCCTCCAGGAGGTGCAGGTGATCAGCGGCACGTTCGACGCGGAGTACGGCCAGGCCATGAGTGGCGTGGTCAACGTCGTGCTCAAGTCCGGCAGCGAACGCTTCTCCTGGAATGGCGAGGTTTACCTGGCCGACTATATGTTCACCACTGGCCCGCGGCGCGGCGTGGATGACCGCTTCCGCCCCTTAGCTATCCAGAACTACCAGTTCTCCCTGAGTGGCCCCACCGGATTGCCAAAGACCTTCTTTCTGCTCAGCACGCGTCGCTTCATCGACAATGGCTACATCTTCGGCGAGCGCCGCTTTGCGCCCACTGACCGTGCGGACTTTGAAAAGAAGGTCTTTACGCCCACAGGCGACGGCAAGGAGCTGCCGTTGGCGTACAGCAAGGAGTTGTCCGGGGTTGTGAAGCTGACCAACCGTTCGCTGAAGGACGTGCAGTTGGACTATCAGGCAATCTACAATGCGATTCACAGCAAGCGGTACAACTTTGCGTTTCGTCTGAACCCGGACGGCATGACTGCGCAGCGCACATTCTCTTTGGTCCATGGGATCGATTGGACCCATACCCTCTCGGGCAACACCTTCTACAACCTCAGCCTCCGGCAGAACTACTTCGACTACCGTGACCACGTCTATGAAGACGTCTACGACACGCGCTACGACGCGGCAGGTCCACCCATCGGCGATTACAACTACGAGTTGGGAGCGGTGGTGCAGGGTGTGGACTTGACTCGCTTTCGGCAGCGAACAAACGCGGTCGTGGCCAAGGGCGCCATCACCAGTCAGGTTACGCGCACTCTCCTCTGCAAGGCCGGCCTCGAGGCACAGGTGGCGACGGTGCAGTTTGGCGTGCCGGGGTACGTGGTCGGCACCGGCGGGGCGCTGATCACCCGGCACGTGAACGAGCCCCCTGACTACCCCGACGTGGCCACCTA
Source organism: candidate division KSB1 bacterium (assembly GCA_024655945.1). Taxonomy (NCBI): domain Bacteria; kingdom Pseudomonadati; species Candidatus Zhuqueibacterota bacterium. The sequence continues at coordinate 57,618 of JANLFK010000006.1, read as the reverse complement.
CCATCCTGTGTCGCTGATGGCTTATGGGCAGGGACAACTGGAGTGGCGCGACTTCATCGTCAGAGCGGGAGCGCGCCTGGAGTACTTCGATGCGCGCGCCACCGTGCCCAGCGACCTGCAAAACCCGGCTAACGCCATTGCCGGCGCTCCGCCAAGCTATCCCAAGCGAACGAGCAAGAAGATCTCCCTGGCACCTCGCATCGGGGTCTCCTATCCGATGACGGCGAGTGCGGCCCTCTTTTTCGCCTACGGGCACTTTTACCAGATGCCTGCCTTGGGCCAGATCTTCTCCAACTCCGACTATCAGGTGCTCGATGAGCTGCAGGCAGGGGGGATAAGCTACGGCGTGATGGGCAACCCCGACATCAAGCCGGAGCGCACGGTGCAGTACGAGTTTGGTTACAAGCACGCCATCACGCCGTTCCTCGGGCTGGATGTGAGCATTTTCTACAAGGATATTCGCGACCTGTTGGGGGTGGAGTTTGTGTCCACCTATGCCGCCGCGGAGTACGCCCGTCTGACCAACGTGGATTTTGGCAATGCGCTCGGTTTCACGGTGGCCGTGGACCAGCGCCGCATAGGTCCTTTGAGTACCATGGTCGACTACACCTGGCAGAAGGCGATGGGCAACTCCAGCGACCCTCGCGAGACGGCCACCAGGGCGGCAGCAGGGGAGGACCCCCGTCCGCGGCAGATAGCGCTCAACTGGGATCAGCGCCACACCCTCAATGCCAGCGTGCTCTTAGAGTCGCCGAGGAATTTTGCAGTGAGCGCCGTCCTTCGTTACGGAAGTGGTCAACCCTATACCCCGTCGCTGAAGGCGGGCTTTGGCGGTGGACTGGAGACCAACTCCGGACGCAAGCCGCCTTTCTTCCGCGTTGACCTGCGGGCCGAGAAGTACTTCCGCCTGCACGGCATGACGGTGAGCCTGTTCTCGCGCGTAGTCAACCTGCTGGACACCAGGTTCGTCAATGGCTTTGTCTTCGATGACACCGGAAGTCCCGACTACTCACTCAATCCCGTGGGGCAGCGCGCCACGCTGGCCGACCCGGGCCGCTACTACCCGCCGCGGCGCGTAGAGGTGGGAATCACGGTCAGTTCCGGACAGTGACCAATTAGGGAGAATGAGCGGATGAGCCGCAAGATCGGCATTCTTGTGCTGGCGATTTTGGGGTCCTGCCAGGTGGCTGCCTACGCGCAGCTGCCGCCGGTAGTGCCCCAGGAGATGCGCGGGCGGGTGGATGCGGAGCGCGCCGGGTTCCACGACGCCGCCAACATCCGTACCGTCTTCTACAACTATGGCATGGTTGGCGACTATCCGCCAGACCCCGGCAACGTGGACCTCAGCGTCTTCCACTCTGCCGAGGTGCCCAAAGGCAGTGGCCTCAACTACACCGATGGTATCACTCCGTTTGTGCTTGCGAAGATCCGGGATAGAAAGGGGCGCGATGTCTACATCATGGAGACCGGCTATCGGGAGCGGCAGGGGATAAGCCCGTTGCGCAATCGCGTGATGCGCTTTGAGCCACGCCCCGGCTACTTCCAGGCGGACCCCAGCATCAACAAGGGGCGCTCGCCGGCCATCAGCAACGACCCGCGCACCTGGCCTGATTACTGGCCAGACAAGCTCAATGACCCCGATGACCCAGGCTGGCGAGGCAGCTGGAACGGCTACTTTGGCAAGCGACCCAACGCCGACCAGGAAAGTTTCTTCGTGATGGACGATGACTTTTACGATGCCTGGGACTTTTACCCGGACAGCAGGGACTCGACGCGGCGCGGCTTAGGCCTGCGTATCGAGGTCAGAGGCTTCCAGTGGGCCAACCCGCAGGCCGCCAACGTCATCTTCTGGCACTACGACATCACCAATGAGGGCACCACCGACTATGACAACAACATCATCTTCGGCATGTACATGGACTCCGGCGTTGGGGGTTCGGCCCTCTCTTGTGACGGCATCTACGAGTCTGACGATGACAACGCCTACTTTGACAAATCCTTTGGCATCAACTTAGTGTACACGTGGGACAAGCTTGGTCACGGCGTTGGCCTGAGCTCCAACTGCCTCCGCACCGGCTACCTTGGCTACTCCTACCTTGAGACGCCCGGCAACCCCTATGACGGCATCGACAATGACCTTGACGGGATAGTGGACGAGCGAAGGGACGGAGGGCCGGGTGAACTCCTGGTAGGGCAGGAGGCTATCCTGCAGTATCTGAAGAGCCACTACAACGTGCAGCAGTTCGAGCGTGCCATCGGCACCATTGCCACCCGTCCTGCCTACCGGGTGGCGCGCTGGTGGACTGGCGACGAGGACATGGACTGGGTGGCCGAGCTGTGTGACACCGGCGCCGACGGGGTGTTCGGCACCAACGATACCGGCGAGGGGGATGGCATCCCCACCAACGGCGAGCCGAATTTCGACAAGACAGACCTCAACGAGTCAGACCAGATCGGTTTGACTGGGTTCAAGATGAACCGTATCCGCCCAGGGCAGGGTAACCCTTCGGAGGAGACGGACAACATTGTCTTTTTCGACGACGGCAAGGAGTGGCCAAAGCGGCTGTATCAGTTTTTCACCGCGCCCGATCCCGCGGCACGTTTCGACCAGGCGCTGATGCTGAACTACAACATTGGCTTCCTGTTCGCGTCTGGTCCTTTCAAGCTCCCGGCCGGCAAGACGGAGCGCTTTAGCTTAGCTCTGGCCTATGGCGCCGACTTGGAGGAGTTGCGCAACACGGTGCGCATCGTGCAGCAAATCTACAACGCCAACTACCAGTTTGCGGTGCCGCCGCCGCAGCCAAAAGTTACGGCAGAGGCAGGCGACGGGTGGGTGCGCCTGTCGTGGGACGATGCTGCCGAGCGAGGGATCGATCCGGTGACCCTGCAATACGATTTCGAAGGGTATCGCATCTACCGCTCCACCGATCCCGAGTTCCGCGACCCGAAAGTTATCACCACCGCGCGGGGTACAGGGCCAATTGGCAACGGCCGTCCAATTGCGCAGTTTGACCTGAAGAATGGCATCAAGGGTTTCTCCAAGCAGACGGTGGAAGGGGTGGCCTACTACCTGGGCGAGGATACGGGCGTCACCCACACCTGGACGGACACCACGGTGACGAATGGGCAGCTCTACTACTACGCGGTGACTGCCTACGACCATGGCTCGGACTCGCTGGACTTCTATCCCTCGGAGAATGCCATCAGCGTGTCGCGCACGCCGCGCGGCGGCCTGATCCTTCCCACGAACGTGGTCGCGATGCGACCGGAACCGAAGGTGTTGGGCTTCGTGCCGGCCGCTGCGTCGGTGTGCAGCAAGACGAAGGGCAAAGGCGTGGGCACGGTAGACGTGCAGGTGGTCAATTCGGCGCTGGTGCCGCATGAGCACCTTTTCGTGGTCAGGACCAAGCTCCCCTCGGCCGACAGCGTGCGTGCCGCCTTCTACGACCTGTACGACAGCACTACCCACAAGTACGTCTTCACCAACGGCACCGACCTGGATGGGCTGGGAGTCGGCCCGGTCGGGGCAGGACTGTTGCCCATCGTGAGCACGCCGGCCACGATTAGCGTGGACACGGCGCAGAGCGGCTTTGCGCCGGGCAGCGCCACCACCATGTGCCTGCGCTCCTCCTACCAGTATCAGCTGTCCATCAATAGGCGGCGGCCGGGCTTCCCCCATGACGTGAAAATTACCTTTGCCGACACCTTTCTGGACACCTCTCTGGCGGCAATTGGCCTGCCATCTCGTCCGGCCAAGTTCCGTGTCGAGGCACTGACCGATGCGGGCCCACTGCGGCTGAAGTTTCAGTTCAGAGACCTTGATAGGGACAACAACCTGAGCAGGGCCGACGAGTTCATCAAGGTCATTACCTATGTGCCAGAAAAGGGTACGCAACCTCAGATCACCTGGCTCATCGAGGTGGACACCACAGGTCAGGCCAAACGCGGTCCCCTTGTCCCGCCCAAGGCGGGCGACGTGTACTACCTCCGTCTGCTTTATCCCCTGGGCGCAGGAGACGAATTCGTCTTCACTACGACAGGGGAATGGCTCGACCCGCAGAAGGCGGCGCAACAGTTTACTGAAGATCCGTATGTCGTGCCGAATCCCTATGTCGGCTCGGCGAGTTTTGAGGCCGAGCGCTTTGCCATCTCCGGGCGAGGGGAGCGGCGCATCGAATTCCGCGGCCTGCCTGAACGGTGCACCATCCGCATCTACACGGTGCGCAGTGAGCTGGTGCAGACGCTGTACCACGACGGCTCCACGCACGGCTATGTGCCTTGGGACCTGCGCACCAAGGATAACCTTGACGTCGCCCCAGGGCTATACATTTTCCATGTGGACGCCGGCAGCCTGGGCAGCAAGATCGGCAAGTTCGCCATCATCAAGTGAGGATGGGGTGACCCATGAGAGCGCAAAAGTCTGATCTCCGCAGTACGCGTCTGTTTCTCCTGTGGGCGTGCGTGGTCGCAGTGCAGGTGCTCATTATCCCCGGCCTCTTCGCGCAAAGCAAGACCGGCACGACCATCGGCCAGTTCTTGCTTATCGAGCCCAGTGCCCGCTATGCTGGAATGGGCAATGCCGGCGTCGCCTCTCACGACGAGATCGGCGCTGCGTACTACAATCCCGGGGCATTGGGCCGCTTGCAGGGGTACGGTCTGCAGGTGACCCACAGCGAATGGCTGGCGGACATCTCCTACGACTATGTGGCAGCGTTAGTGGGGGCCGGGCAGATTGGCAACCTGCTTTTCACGGTGACCTCGCTGCAGTCTGGTGAGATCGACGTGCGGACGGTGGAGCAGCCGCTGGGCACCGGGGAGCGCTACACGGTGTCCAACATTGCGCTTGGCGTTGGGTACGGTCGTCAGGTCACGGACCGCTTTTCCATGGGTGTGCAAGTGAGCTATGTGCAGGAAACCATCTGGCATAGCTCTTTGGCAACGGTGGCCATCAACGTCGGGACGCTGTACAATCTCACCTCTGGAGGCTTGCGGCTGGGGGCGAGCATTGCCAACTTTGGCCTTGGCGCGCGCTACCAGGGGCGGGACCTGCGCATCCAGTACGACAAAGACCCCACTCGCTACGGCGACAATAGTAGCCTCCCGGGCGAGGTCTACACGGAAAAGTATCCGCTGCCGGTCCTCTTCCGCGTGGGGCTGAGTTGGCCCGTGCGCATCAGCGAGCGGCACCAGCTTTGCGCGGCAGTCACCGCCTTTCATCCCAGCGACAACACGGAAAGCATCAGCTTCGGCGCAGAGTGGCGGATGTTCGGCAGCGTGGCCGTGCGTGCGGGCTACCAGAACCTCTTTCTCAAGGATTCCGAGGTAGGGCTCACCCTCGGCGCGGGGGCGCGTCTGTCCTTGGGCGATACCGAGCTGCAGATCGACTACGCGTGGGCCGACCACGGACGCCTGGAGTACACGCAGCGCTTTACTCTGGGATTCAGCTTCTGAGAAAGCGGTGAGGCTCAGCGGCCGGACAAGGGTTGCTCTCAGTGCTTTGGCCCTGCTGGTCCTGCTCGGGTGCTCGCGCCACGGGGACCCTGCGGGGAGGGTGGTGACCATGTGGGCCATAGGCGCCGAGGGGGAGCGGCTTGGCCCGCTGGTGGAATGGTTCATGCGCGAAAATCCAGGGGTACGCCTGTCGGTGCAGACGATTCCCTGGAGCGCCGCACACGAGAAGCTCATTACCGCCGTTGCCGGGGGTACCCAACCTGACCTCTGCCAACTCGGCAACACCTGGATGCCTGAGTTTCATGCCATGCAAGCCCTCGCTCCCCTGGACAGCTTCATCGCTACCTCTGCCGTGGTCAAACCGGAGCGATACTTCCCCGGGCCCTGGGCATCAGGGCAGTTCGGGGGCAAGGTCTACGGTGTGCCCTGGTACGTGGAGACCAGGGTGCTCTTCTACCGCACGGACCTGTTGGCGGAGGTCGGCTTTCCCCGCGGGCCGCGCACCTGGCATGAGCTGTACGAGGCGTGCCGGCGACTGACCGTGGACACCGATGGCGACGGCAGGCCGGACCGTTACGGGCTGACGCTGCCGGTGAACGTCTGGGAGGAGCCGCTCTTCTTCACCTGGCAGGCAGGCGGGCGTATTCTGGCCGACGACATGTTTACCCCTGCGGTGACCTCCGAGCAGAGCAAAGACGCGTGGCGTTTCTACGTCCGCTTCTTCCGCGAAGGGTTAGTGCCGGTGACCAGTGGCCTCCTCACCGATCTCTTCCAGGCATTCGAGAGCGGCTACTATGCGATGTTTTTTTCGGGGCCTTGGATGTTGACGCAGGTGGCGCAGAACTGCCCGCGGCTGGCCGGCCGCTGGAGCGTGGCGCCCATGCCGGCGTTTCGCACCACGGACTCCTGGGCGGGCGGCAGCAACTTGGTGATCTTTCGCAAGTCGAACCACAAGGCTGAGGCCTGGAAGGTCATCGAGTTCCTCTCGCGCGTCGAGGTGCAAAGGGAGTGGTATCACCTCACCTCTGACCTGCCGGCGGTGGAAGATGCCTGGCAGGACAGTACCCTGACGGCCAATCCGCTCATCCAGGTCTTCCACGACCAGCTGCAGCACACGCGGCCGGCACCCCAGGTGCCCGAATGGGAGCAGATCGCCAGCCGCATCAACCGCTGGCTGGAAGCGGCGGTGTATGGAAAGGTGAGCGTAGACCAGGCAGTCGAAGGCTTGGCAAGGGATATCGAGAGCATCATGCGCAAGCGCCCAGACTCGCACAGACATACCGTGCGTTCGATTGCGCCAGAGACCGCCAGGCCTCAGCACCGGGAGGCAGGGCAGCCGTGAGCTCTGGACCGCCGCGACGTTGGCTGCGTGGACGGAGCTGGGCACCGCTCTTCTTCATTGCCCCCAGCGTCTTGCTCCTCCTGGCGTTTTTCTTCATTCCGGTCGGGGTCGCGTTTCTGATGAGCCTTTCTGATCTCAGCCTCTACTCCTTGGGGGATTGGCGTCTCACTTCTTTCGTGGGCTTTGCCAACTACGCCGCCTTGTTGCGCGACGGTCTGTTCTGGCGCGCCCTGGCCAACACCTTCTACTTTGTGCTGGTGGCCGGGCCACTGACGGTGGCTGTGTCCTTCGTTGCGGCATTGGCGCTCAATTCGCGGCTGGTCAAGTTGCGGAGCGTCTTTCGGTTGGGGTTCTTCATGCCCGTGGTGACCACACTGGTTGCGGTGGCGGTCCTCTGGCGGTGGATCTACCACCCTCGCTTTGGCCTGCTCAACTATTTGCTGTCCCTCATGGGCACCCAGGGCCCGGACTGGCTGGCGACCACGACGTGGGCCATGCCGGCGCTGATCCTGATGGCGGTGTGGAAGAACTTTGGCTACAACATGATTATCTTCCTGGCGGGGCTGCAGACCATTGCCCCTTCCTACTACGAGGCGGCGCGCATCGACGGGGCAAGCGCCTGGCAGAGCACGTGGCGCATCACTGTGCCACTTCTGGGTCCGACCACGCTTTTTGTGAGCATCGTGACCACCATCGGCTACCTGCAGTTCTTTGCCGAGCCATACATCATGACGCAGGGAGGCCCGTTGGACAGCACGCTCTCGGTGGTCTTGCTGATGTATCAAGAAGCCTTCAAGTTCTGGAACATGGGGTACGCCGCGGCCATCGCCTTTACGCTTTTCGCGGTGATTTTCATATTGACCATGGCACAGATGCGTATCCAGAGGCGCCATTTGTGAGGAGAGTCGGCAAATGCACTCTCTTGCCGTAGATTTCTCCCAGCACGGAGCGTCAATCGGCCAGCGGGCGACAAGACCACGCTGCGCGGCGATGTGGACGAGGGGCAAGTCGGTGCTGCTGCATTTGGCTTTGGTGGCTGTCTTCGCCCTTACCCTGGCGCCTTTTGCCTGGATGCTTTCCACGTCCCTGAAGCCGACTGGAGCCTCGTTCACCTTGCCCCCGCAGTGGATTCCGCGCCCGGCGACCCTGACGCAGTACAGGACGCTCTTTGCGCAGATGAACTTTGCCCGCGCCACGCTCAACAGCTTGGTCGTCGCAGTCTCGGTGACCGTGCTCGGACTTTTCATCAATTCCCTGGCCGGGTTCGCTTTCGCCAAGTACCAGTTCCCTGGCCGGCAGAGACTCTTTGGTCTGTTGCTGGCGTCGATGATGATTCCGGGCCAGGTGGCCATGTTGCCCCTGTTCATGATGTTCAACAAGCTGGGCTTGCTCAACAACTACCTTGGCCTGATTATTCCCGGAATGGCCAGCATGTTCGGCATCTTCTTGCTCAAGCAGTTCATGATGTCGATTCCCGATGCGCTCTTAGATTCGGCACGCATCGATGGGGCAAGTGAGTGGCGCATCTATTGGCAGGTGGTGCTGCCTTTGACCAAACCTGCCTTGGCCACTTTGGCCGTGTTCAGCTTCATGGGGGCCTGGAACGACTTCCTCTGGCCCCTCATCGTCATGACCAAACAGTCGATGTACACTTTGCCGGTGGCCCTGGCCAATCTGACCGGGGAGGAACACCGCACCCAATACGAATTGCTGATGGCGGGCTCGGTGGTGGTGATACTTCCGATTGCCATCGCCTTTTTGGCGATGCAGCGCTTCTACATGAGCGGCATAACTGCGGGGAGTGTGAAGGAATAGGGACAATCCTGCGGAGGACTGCACCTGAGGAAAGGCAGCGACATGGACAAGCTCTTCGAGAACCAGTATGGCTACTTTAGCGACGATGGAACAGAATATGTGATTGTCCGTCCGGACACGCCCAAGCCGTGGGTGAATGTGATCTCCAACGGCGATTATGGGCTGGTCGTCTCCCAGGCGGGAGGAGGGTTCAGCTGGCGCACGCACAGCAACCTGAATCGCTTGACCAGGTGGCAGCAGGACCTGGTGCAGGACAATTGGGGCAAGTTCCTCTATCTGCGCGACCGCCAGACTGGTGAAATCTGGTCGGCAGCATGGCAGCCCGTCAAGCACAATGCTGCGCGCTACCAATGCCGGCATGGCCTCGGCTACACCACGCTGGCCGCTTCGCTGGGCGACATTGCCAGCGAGTGGACGATTTTCGTGGCCCCAGGGGATCCTGTGGAGATATGGCTGTTGTCCCTGCGCAATGGCAGCGGGGTACGCCGGCAGCTGAGCCTGTTCAGCTATTTCGAGTGGTGCCTCGGGGTGGCGCCGGATAGCCATCGGGAATTTCACAAAGCGTTCTTAGAGACGAGCTTTGCCCCAACAAGTGGGATCCTCTTCGCCAGAAAAAGGCTGTGGGAAGTAGCAGACGAAAAAGGGCGCCACTGGAACCGGGACTGGCCTTACGTCGCCTTCCAGGCGTGCAGTGAACCGGTGGTCGATTTCGACGGCGACAAAGCAAGCTTTCTGGCGCGCGGCTCGGACGTGCGCACACCGGCGGCGGTAGCGAACGGCCACTGTAGCCGCTCTGAAGGGCGCTGGGGCGATGGCATTGCGGCTTTGCATGTGGATGTAGACCTCGAGCCTGGGCAGGAGCAAGAACTTGTGTTTCTGCTGGGGGCCGCGGACTCGCAGATGCAGGCGGAGGAGTTGGTCGCCAAGTACCGGTCCTTACCCACGGCCAAACGAGCTCTGGCGCAAGTGAGGGAAGGGTGGAAGGGACGTCTATCCCGATGTGTCGTGAGTACCCCAGACAGGGCCTTCGACATTCTGACCAACAACTGGCTCCCGTACCAGGCCATTTCCTGCCGCCTGTGGGGGCGAGCCGCCTACTACCAGCAGAGCGGCGCCTATGGCTTCCGCGACCAGCTCCAGGACAGCCTCGTTTGGTTGCCGCTTGATGCGGCCCAGACGCGGCAGCAGATCATGCTCCATGCCGCTCACCAGTTCCGGGACGGCTCGGTGTACCATTGGTGGCACCCCCTCACCGAGATAGGATTTCGCAATCGGGTGAGCGACAATCTGCTCTGGCTCCCCTTCGTGGTGGCGGAGTACGTGCGGGAGACGGCAGACGTTGCGGTGCTGCATGAGCTTGTGCCATTTGTGGACGGGGGAGGGCCGGCACCGCTGTGGCTTCACTGTTGGCTGGCCTTGCGGCGTGCTTTGTCGTGGCGAAGCAGCCGAGGCCTGCCTCTCATTGGCGACCACGACTGGAACGACGGGCTGAACGCCGTGGGTAACGACATGAAGGGCGAGTCGGTGTGGTTGGCGCACTTTTTGTGCGCGGTTCTGGAGCGTTTTGCTGAGGTGGCCACTGCCGCAGGCAAGGGCAGGTCATTTGCCTTCTGTCGCCGCGAAGCAGCCAAGCTGCGCGAAGCGATTGCTGCGCATGCCTGGGATGGCGAGTGGTTCTGGCGGGCTTCCAAAGACAATGGCGAGCTGCTTGGCAGTGCCTCCTGTGCAGAGGGCAAGATCTTCCTTAACGCGCAGACCTGGGCGATAATTGCCAACTCTGCGCCTGCCGAGCTACAGGCCAAGGCCATGCAGGCGGTGGACAGATATCTTGACCGTGACTATGGTCCCCTGCTCCTCTGGCCCGCCTACTCGCGACCTGACCCATCCATTGGCTATCTGTCGCGCTATGCGCCAGGGCGGCGCGAAAACGGTGGGACGTACACGCACGCCGCCACGTGGGCCATTCTTGCCCACACCATTCTCGGCAATGGCGCAAGGGCCTACGCCATGTACAAGAAGATTTCGCCCATCTACCGGTCGTTGGACCCGGACCTCTACCAGGCGGAGCCGTACGTGATGCCGGGAAACGTCGAGGGGCCGGACTCGCCTCTGTATGGCCGCGGCGGCTGGACCTGGTACACGGGCTCGGCGGCATGGTTGTGCAAAGTGAGTCCGGAGGGGATACTCGGCATTCGGCCGACGCTGCGCGGCCTGCTCGTTGACCCGTGCATTCCGCCGGAGTGGGAGGCCTACGGCGTGCGACGCACATTCCGCGGCGCAGAGTACCTGATCCAGGTGCGCAACCCCGGGCACGTCAGTTGTGGCGTGGGCGAGGTGCGCATCGACGGACAGCCCGCCTCTGCGACCCGTCTCGGACGGGGTATTCTCCTGCCCGAGTTCCCTCCGGGGAGCAGGCATAGAATTGAGGTGACCCTTGGTAGCTAAGAGCCCGCGCTTTTTGGCACTTGTACTGGTTTGCTTTGCGCTGAACACCGTCGCGGCCTCCGGCATGCGGACGCCAGGCGAGCCAAAGACCGCCGGAGTGGCGCTTCTGGCTGCGCATGGCACCGCTCGCTCTGCGGGTGGAGCGACAGGAGCGGGCAACGCTGCCGTGGCGACGTGTCCGGCGCCCGCCGGGAAGGTGCGGGGCTATACGGGAGCCGCTTTTCTGCCGGCTGCCCCTGTTGACGAGCTCTCGGACGCAGGAGACGACAGCGTCTTCCTCGACCTGCTGCAACGCACTGCCTTCACCTTCTTCTGGAACGAAGCCAATCCCACCACCGGCCTGACCCGCGACAGCAGTCTGCCCAACTCGCCCTGCAGCATTGCCTCCTTGGGGTTTGGCCTCACCGCTATTTGCATTGCCATCGATCGGGGGTGGGTGCGCCGTGACTTGGGCAGGAGTCGCGTCCTTGCCGCTCTCAAGACCCTGTGGACTGCACCCCAGGGAAAGGCTGCGCAGGGTGTCAGCGGCTACAAGGGCTTCTTCTACCATTTTCTGGACATGAACACGGCTCTGCGCACCTGGAACTGCGAGCTTTCCTCCATCGACACCGCCCTTTTGCTTGCGGGGGTATTGTACACGCGCGAATACTTCTCCGGTGCCGACAGCCTGGACAGCATGGTCCGCAATCTGGCGGACGCCATCTACCTGCGCGTCGACTGGAACTGGATGCGCAATTACGCACCCGGGCTGATGATGGGCTACTACCCGGAGACCGGCTTTATCAACGCCTGGTGGCGCGGCTACAACGAGGCCATGATTATGTACATTCTCGCCCTGGGTTCGCCAACTCATCCGGTGCCGTCCTCTGTCTGGTCCGCCTGGACGAGTGGGTACTCATGGGAGACGCATTACGGCTATTCTTACGTCGCCTTCCCGCCGCTCTTCGGCCATCAGTACTCGCACTGCTGGATTGATTTCCGCGACATTGCGGACCCGTGTATGCGGGGGAAGGGGATCACGTACTTTGAGAATTCGCGTCGGGCCACACTGGCCGCGCGCGCCTACTGCATCGCCAACCCCAAGGGCTTTGTCGGCTACGGCGAGAACGTGTGGGGCATCACCGCCTGTGATGGGCCCACCGGTTACCTGGCTCGGGGCGCACCGCCACCCTTCAACGACGACGGCACCATCGCTCCCACTGCTGCCGCCGGCTCCATGCCGTTTACGCCGGAATATTCGTTGGCGGCGCTCCGCTACATGTACGACAATTACCGGACGCGCCTGTGGGGTGAGTACGGGTTCCGAGATGCCTTCAACCTCACATTGAACTGGTGGTCGTCTTATGTCATCGGCATTGACCAAGGGCCCATCATCGTCATGATTGAGAACTATCGCAGCGGCAAGGTGTGGCGCGTCTTCATGCAAAACCCATACGTGCAGCAGGGACTGGCGCGGGCTGGCTTTGTGCCATTCACCGGCGTAGGCCAGGAGCCCGGCGGGGTGCCACGCCAGGTGCGCCTTTACCAGAACTACCCCAATCCCTGCAATGCGAGCACCGTCATCCGCTTTGAGCTGCCGTACCCCACGCGGGTGAAGCTGCTTGTGTACGACGCCCTCGGCAGGGAAGTGAGTACCCTCATCGACGAGCCACGCGCAGCAGGGCAGCACGCCGTGCAGTTTGTGCCGCCCGGAGAGGCGAGCGGCATCTATCTCTATCGCCTCCAGGCTGCGGGTTTTTCCACGACAAAGAAGATGGTAGTCGTCAAATAGCAGGCAATTATGGGAGAGCGATTCGCCAGAGCTGCTCGCCTGACGGGCGGCCAATTTGTCGCGGGGGCGCTGATGGTATTGGTGGCCTCGGCGGCCTTTCTGTCCTGCCGAACGCAGGCGGTGCCACAGGCAGAGCGCTGGGACCCTTTCCTGGACACCCTGGTTGTCAGGACGCTCACCTATTTCTTGCAGACAACTGATCCAGCGAGCGGCATGGCTCCGGATCGCTGGCCGTCGCCAGGGCCGTGCAGCATCGCTGCCGTCGGCTTTGCTCTAAGTAGCTATCCTGTGGCGGTGGAACACGGCCTCATCTCTCGCCATGAGGCTGCCCAGCGCGTGCGCACGACCTTGCAGTATTTGCTATCCCTTCCCCAGAGCGCTGATCCAGAGAGAAGCGGCGGCTACCGAGGCTTTTTTTATCACTTCTTGGACATGAAGACCGGGCTGCGCGCCTGGAGATGCGAGCTCTCTACCATGGACACAGCTCTGCTCATGGCCGGCGTGCTCTTTTGCCAGAGCTATTTCGACGCCCCTGAGGCCGAGGAACAGGAGGTGCGCAGCCTTGCCGACACGCTGTACCGCCGCGTCGAGTGGGAGTGGGCCATGGCCGACAAACTGGGCATTGCCTTAGGATGGATGCCGGAGCGCGGCTTTGACCCGCACTATTGGACAGGCTACAACGAGGCCATGATCCTCTACATCCTGGCCCTGGGTTCCCCCACACATCCTGTTCCGGCCAGTGCCTGGCAGGCCTGGACCGCCTCCTACCTGTGGGCGGAGTTCTACGGTCAGGAGTTCATCAGCTTTGCCCCTCTGTTTGGGCACCAGTTCTCGCACTGTTGGATCGACTTCCGCGGCATCAAGGACGACTACATGCGCGCGCGGGGCATCGACTACGTCGAGAACTCGCGTCGCGCCACTTTGGCGCAACGGGCGTATGCCATTGACAACCCAGCCGGCTTTCGCGACTATGGGCCGACGATCTGGGGATTTTCCGCCTGCGATGGCCCGGGTGACACAACGCTCCTCATCGACGGCAAGGAACGGCGCTTCATCGGCTATGGCGCGCGCGGTCCGTCCATCGACTGGACCAACGACGACGGCACCATTACGCCCACCGCGGTAGCCGGGTCGCTTCCTTTTGCTCCGGAGATTTGCATCCCCACTCTGAAGCAGATGCGCGCCACCTACGGCGAGCGCCTCTGGACAGAGTTCGGCTTCCGCGATGCGTTCAACCCGACCTTCGTAACCACAAAGACACCCGACGGCTGGTTCGACCGCGACTACCTGGGCATCGACCAAGGGCCAATCGTCCTCATGACGGAGAACCTGCGCAGCGGCTTGGTGTGGGAGGTGATGAAGCGCAATCCCTACATCGTTGCCGGGTTGCGCAGGGCAGGCTTCTCCGGCGGCTGGCTGGAATAGGCTCTCCGGAGTGATGCGGAGACGGCAAGACGAGGGCGCGGTAAAGCGCAAGGAGCACCTTTTTCTGGGAGGCGCGGCAAGTTTTCCCACCATCTGAGAACCTCATGAGGATGAGGCGCATGGCGAGACTGAGCATTGCTGTGGGACTTTGCCTTGTGATGCTAATGCCGCAAGGGCGGACGCAGGAGAAGCTCCTCGACGACTTTGAGCAACTGCAAGGCTGGCAGCCGGTGACCTCAGAGGGAGCACAGCTCAAGCTCCTTGCCGACCAAGGGCGCGCAGGGCAGGCCATGCTCATGGATTTTTCCTTTGGTGGGGGTTTTGGCTACGTCATTGCCCGCAAGCAGTTCGAGATTGAGCTGCCCGAAGATTACCAGTTCCTCTTCGACCTGCGGGGCGTCACGCCCGTCAACAACTTTGAGTTCAAGCTCATCGACTCTCTCGGCAACGTGCACTGGGTGAAGAAGTTGAACGTCGAGTACCCCGCCGCGTGGAAAACGATGCGCGTCAAGAGGCGGGACATCACCTTCGCCTGGGGGCCTTCGGGACCGGGGCAGCTCAGGCGGGCGAAGTACATTGAGTTCGTGGTTTCCACAGGGAGCGGCGGCAGCGGCAAGGTGTGGATCGACAACTTCCGCTTCGAGCCGTTGCATGCTCCTGCGGCGACGGTTCCCCCTAAGCTGCGTGTTTCGGCGGCACGTGGAGCGCCGCCCAGGGTGAATGCGTCTGCCGACACAGTGACAGGCTGGCTGCTCCCGGCGACAAAGGTCCCACAGTGGCTCACCCTCGATTTTGGCAGGACGAGGGAGATCGGCGGCCTTGTGCTGGACTGGGAGCCTGGCGCCCACGCCAAAGACTATGCACTCGATGTTTCCTCAGATGGTCGCGCCTGGGAGGAGCTCTACCGCGTGCGCGAGAGCGATGGCGGACGGGACTATGTGCCCACCCCAGAGGCAGAAGGCAGACACCTGCGGCTGCGACTCCTCACCTGCGGCGGTAAAATGTGCCTGCTCAGGCGCATGGTGGTCAAGGGTCCGGAGTTCTCCTCTTCGTCCAACGACCTTCTCCGCGCTCTCGCGAAAGAGGAGCCGACCGGCAGTTTCCCAGCCTATTTCTCCGATCGGCAAACCTACTGGACGGTGGTGGGCGTGAAGAACGGCGACGGCGAGGAGGCGCTCATCAACGAACACGGCATGATCGAGGTGGGCACGCGCTCCTTTTCGCTGGAGCCGTTTCTGTGGATTGGCGATCGCCTCCTCTCCTGGCCCGATGTCACAGCCAGCCAGACACTCGCAGACAGCTATTTGCCCATTCCGACGGTGAGCTGGCAGATCGGGGAAACGGCCAGGCTGTCCATCACCGCGGTTGCTGCCGGAGACCCAGGGAGCTCCATTCTCTTCGTGCGCTACCGGCTGGTGAACGAGGGACTGGAGCCGGCTGCTGGCGCGCTTTTCGTGGCCGTGCGCCCCTTTCAGGTCACTCCACCCTGGCAGAAGCTGGTTACCCTCGGTGGGGTCGGCCGCATTGACACGCTGACCTACGCGTCCCAGGCCGCGGTTGTGGACGGCAGGACTATCCTCTGCTTGACACCGCCGACCGATTTCGGCGCCACCACCTTCGACCGGGGAGACATTACCGACTACCTGCGTTCAGGAATGCTGCCGGAGAGTAAGGCTGTCTGCGATCCGCGCCATCTCGCTTCGGCCGCTTTCCACTACAGCGTAGGCCTGGCCCCTGGCGACTCTGCCGACTATGTGCTGGCCATCCCGCTGCACGATGCCTCGCTGAGCGCGCAGAGCCTGCTGCGCGGTGATCCTCCCAGCGCGCTCTTTGAGCAACAGCTGGGCTTTGTCAGCCAGGCATGGGTGCGCGAGGTCAACCGCGTGAAAATCAAAGTTCCGCCTGCGGCGGCGCAGCTCGTGAACACGCTGCGCAGCAACATTGCCTACATCCTCATCAACCGCGACGGCCCGAGCATCAAGCCTGGCTCGCGCACCTATGACCGCTCGTGGATACGCGACGGCTCCCTCACCTCAACTGCCTTGCTGCAAGTGGGCTTTCGCGACGAGCCGCGGGAGTTCATCGACTGGTACGCCGCCTACCAGTACCCCTCCGGTAAGATTCCGTGCGTGGTCGACCAGCGTGGGCCGGACCCTCTGCCTGAACACGACAGCCACGGCGAGTTCATCTTCGCTGTCATGCAGTACTTTCGCTTCTCCGGCGACACCACCTGGCTGCGCGGCAAATGGCCCAAGGTGGTGAAGACGGTGCGCTACATGCAGAGCCTCCGCCAGGAGCGGAAGGGCGAAGAGTACCGGCTTGGGCCGCCCGAGAAGAGGGTCCTGTACGGGTTGCTGCCGGAGTCCATTAGCCACGAGGGCTATTCGGCCAAGCCCATGCACTCGTACTGGGACGATTTCTTCGCCCTGCGCGGCCTCAAGGACGCGACCCATATGGCCGAAATCCTGGGCGAAAAAGAGCTGGCGACGGAGTTTGCCCGCGAGCGAGATGACCTGCGCACCGACCTCTACAACTCCATGCGCCTGGCCATGACCGTCGCCGGCATCGACTACATCCCCGGCTGCGCCGAGCTGGGCGACTTTGATCCCACCTCCACGACCATCGGCGTCTGCCCAGGAGGCGAGCTCGGGCGCATTCCGGAACCGGAGCTGCACAACACGTTCGAGCGCTACTTCCGCTTTGCGCAGGAACGGCAGAACGGAACCCGCGCCTGGGAGAACTACACCCCCTACGAACTGCGCGCCATCGGCACGTTAGTTCAGCTCGACCAGAGGGAGAGGGCACACCAGCTGCTGGCCTTTTTCATGAACGACCGCCGTCCACCCGGTTGGAACCACTGGGCAGAGGTGGTGTGGAAAGACCCAGATGCCCCCAAGTTCATTGGCGACATGCCGCACACCTGGGTCGGCTCGGACTTTATCCGCTCGCTACGGGCGATGTTCGTCTACGAGGACGATGAGGGGACCCTGGCGGTGGCCGCGGGCATTCCCGCTGCCTGGCTCGAGGCACCGGGCGGCGTGGAGGTCAAAGAGCTGCCCACCTACCTTGGCCTTCTTTCCTACACCGCCTGGCGGGAGGGGAAAATCCTGCGGCTGAGCATCGAGCTCAGCCGGGCGGAGGCGAAGGTGCTGGTCAAACCGCCGTACAAGGACCCCATTCGCCGCGTAAGGGTCAACGGCAAGCTGCACAAGCAGTTCGGCCCCGAAGGGATATGGGTGACAAGGCTGCCTGCCCTGGTGGAAATAGAGTATTGAGTCTGCCTGACAGGCGCCGTTCTCAGAGCAGAGGGGACGCGCTCAGGATCGGGAGCGGTGCCGCTCAGCTGCCTTGCCAAAGAACCAGATCCAGACAGCGCGGTTGAAGGCGAGGCCCGGCGCATCCGCCTCCAACAGCGCGCGGATGCTGGTCTCTTCCCCCTCAGGCGTGAATCTGAAGCGCAGCTCGGCGTCCCAGAGGATGGGAAAATCCGGGTGAAACTGCACGCCGAGCACGTTCTTGAAAGTGCGGTGCGTGATGGCCTCCACCACGCGGCCGTCCATGCTGGTAGCTGCCACCACGATGCCCCTGCCAGGCTTGTCCACTGCCTGATGATGGGAGCTCACCACCAGCGGCGCGTCCGAGGGGGAAAACCCCAATGACTGACAGAAGAAGCCCTCTTGCTTGAGCCGGATGTGGTGCAGATGGTAGCCGAGCAGGCGAGCGTCTGGGTAGAGGCCCCGATAGGGGTTGGTGTGCCAGCGCTCCGGGCCCAGACGCAACACGTCCTCGTAGGTCTGCTTGCCATAGGTCACCTGCCAGATGTCCTGCACCAGGGTGCCGCCCGTGGCCACGTTGATGGTCTGCGCCCCCAAGCAGATGCCCAGCAAGGGGTAGTCGGGTGCCTCCGCCAGCAGGGGCCGATGGGCATTGTTCTGCGATCCGCCCAGCAGGTAGAAGACGAAGGTAAGGTCCAGATAGTGGCGGTACACGTCTTTGATCGCCGTGGCCAGATGTGTCTTGTGGCCGTAACACTGCGGAGGTATGTCCGGGCCGCCGAAGAGGATGGCCCCGTCGCTCAGCCGCACGATCTGGGCAAAGTCGTTCCGGCAGGAATTGTCCTGGTAGATGTTGGCCGGCGACAAGTCACCGCTGATTCGGTGGAATTGCACCCAGTCGAGCTGCCGCTCCTCCACGTAGCGGCGGGCAGCCTGGTAGTCGCCGATCTCCTTCTCGTGGTAGACACCCACCACCAGCAGGTCGGTCGCGGGCATGAGACCCTCGCGGCGCAGGGCGATGAGCTCCTCCAGAGTGCCAGTCGTCGGATAGAAGACCGCGACGCACACTTGCATGGGCGGGTTCTGCTGCTCGGCAAAGTAGCGCTCGCTGAGCTGGGCGTACACGGGAGTGGCGCCCAGCCAGGCGCAGGCGAAGAAGGTTGCCGCCAGGCACATTGCCTTTGGCGTGCGCGTCGAGCTCTTTTTGGAGTGTGCCATCACTTTCCCTCTCCCTCTTTCTCTTCCTCCTCCTTGTGCCAGGCCTTGATGCCGTCGGTAAGCCAGGCCGGGGCAGGGGCCTTCTTCAGGTAGTGGTCAAAAAACTCGGCCAGGCGCACGGTCCAGTCCTTCTGGTTCACCCGCTTGCGCAGGCCATGCTCCTCGCCGTTGTAGTTGAACATGAATGCAGTCTTGCCCAGGCGGCGCAGCGCCATCATGTACTCGATGCCCTGGTACCAGGGCACTGCGCCATCGTTGTCGTTGTGGAGTATGAGCAGCGGCGTGCGCACCTTGTCTGCCCAGAAGATGGGCGAGTTCTCGATGAAACGCAGCGGCGCTTCCCAGAGGCTGGCGCCGATGCGGCTCTGGGTGCGCTCGTACTGGAACTGGCGCACTTTGCCGCTCTCCCATCGGATGCCCCCATAGGCGCTCACCATGTTGCATACCGGCGCCCCCGCCTCGGCAGCAGCGAAGATATCCGTCTGCGTGACCATATAAGCCACCTGGTAGCCGCCCCAAGAGTGGCCCTGGATGCCAATCGCCTGCGGGTCCACGTAACCTTCGGCTACCAGCATCTGGATTCCCGGGAGCACGCACTTGAGGGCGTCGCGGCCAGGAAAGCCGGTCGAGTAGACGATGTCCGGCATCCAGATGAGGTAGCCGTTGCTCGCGTAGTAGCTGGGGTTGATGGACGTACCAGGCCCGGGATGCCGGAACTGGTGCAGGGTCTGATGCATCCGCTCGTAAATGTACACCATGAGCGGATAGCGACGGGTAGGGTCAAAGTCTCCGGGCGTGATGAGTACACCCTTGAGCTCAACCCCGTCGGCATTGCGAAAGGTGCGGAGCTGGGCCTTCCCCCACAGAAAAGGGGCCATCTGGCGGCCAAGGTCAGTCACCTTGTGGAGCTGCTCAAAAGACGGGTCACTCACCCACAGGTCCGGGTACTCGTCAAAGGCGGCGCGGGTGAGCAGAAGCACGGGGGCGGAGGCAGCCTTGCTCGGCGTGCCAAAGCTCCTGTCGGCCATGACCAGCTGCGCCGGGGGCTGCTCCCGCGTGAGCCAATCGCGATAGAACCCCTCCGCCATGGTCTCCTCGTCAGTTGCCTTCAGGAGCAACGGTTGCGCCGGGTCGATGGCCCCCTCTTCCGGGTCGAGCTTAACGTAGCGGAACGCCACTTTGTGCGCGCGTCCCTGCCCCTCTGTCACTGAGCGCGCTGGCCGTCCGTCCGGAAAGAGCTCCCAGAGGTCATAGCGGTCGTAAACCAGGAAAGAGCGGTCCCCTTTGCTCCAGCCGACGCTGCCGTAAGGCGGCGCTGGCTCTGGCGTGTCGTGTTCCTCCCGCGCAAAGGAGACGCCCAGTGTGGCGGTCAAATTGCGGGTCACGCCTCGCGCCACGTCGTGACAGTGCCAGTGGCCGTCGTCGAACCAGGTGACGTATCTGCCCTCTGGCGAGAGCTGTGCCCCGCCGCGCAGTTCCTCGCGCACCAGCGTGCGCATAGCAGTTGTCGTATTGATCACGTAGATGTCATGGTAAGCGGCGTCGTAAGAGGCGCGGGCCGCGTAGGGCCACGGGTTTTGCGCCAAGGCCACCTTGCCCGTGCGCCCCAACTCCACGTCAGGCAGGTACTTGTCGGCCAACTGCACAAAGCGCTTACGCTCGAGGTGATAGACGCATTCCCAAGTGTTCTCCCGCACCTTCTTGGCCATCTTCTTCTGCTCAGGCTGCGGGTAAGGGTCTTGCCAGTGCCAGAGGTCACACTTTGCCTCCTCGCGGAGCGAGTCACTCTTTGCGGCAGGTTTGGCAATCTCTTTGATGCCGAACATCACCACCTTGCCATCGTCGCTGAAGGTGAGCGGTGACTTGTCGCTGACCGCCATGCCCTCGGGAAAGCCCGGCGTGACAGTGTGAGAGACCCACACGGTGGCCTTCGGCGCGCCGACCGCGCAGCCAGCCAACACCAAGGTCGGCTCTTGCGCTTCCTGGTCGAACCTGTCGGTGAGAAACGCCAGTTGCGTCTCCTCCTTGTTCAGCGTCAGGTGCTTGTACTCTCCTTTGCCGTTCATGAGTGGCACGCCCGCGGTGTCCCCGGGGTGGAGGAAATAGGCCCCGTCGCGCTCCGGGTGCTCCTTGCTGGAGACGACGTAGAAAAGGTGGCGGCCGTCCTTGGTGAAGCGATAATCCACCACGTCCTGCAGCACGGTCTTACGCGTGGTGTCGGCGAGTGCCTGCACCACCAGCTGGCCGCCATAGGTCCGCTCCTTCTCGCGCTTCTTCTGCTCCTTTTCCTCTTTCCCTTGCTCGCCGTCGCCTTTCTTCTCCTCGGCTTCCTTCGTTTCGTGCAGGTAAGCGATCCAACTGGCTGCCTCTTTGGGCATGGTAAAGCTCTTGACTTCCTCGACCGTCTGCATCGCGCCGTCGGAGAGGCTCAGAATGGCCAGTTTCTTCTTGGGCTTGTCTTTCTTGTTGGCTTTCTTGGTTGCTTTGGCCTTCTCCTTGTCAGGAGAGATGAGAAAGGCCACATGCCGGGAATCCCAGCTGAAAGCCGCAGAGGCGGCCTTGTGCGCCTCAGTCCCTTCGCCGGAGTAGCCCACGAGCTGCCGGTACGTCTCCGGGCCGTGGAGGTGGGTGACCACCAGTTCGGCGTCGCCGTCTTGCGGCGTCTCGATGTAGCAGAGCCAACGGCCATCGGGGGAGAGGGAGGGACTGGCGATGGACTTCCACGAGTCATAGTCGCTGTGGCAGAGAGGGCGCTTGACCGGTGCATCCTGTGCCCAGGTAACCGGTGTGAGCAGGAAAAGGCCGGTCGTAATGAGCCACAGAAGAGGCGCAACCAACAGGCCAGAAGTCCGTTCTTTCCACTCGGCTCGCTGATTCATGACAACCTCCCTTGCGGTGCGATTACCTCTATCCCTATTTGCCTGCCTTCGGCTCACCAGAGCTGCACGCGCGGACTAACTCTTCCACCGCGCTGATAATCATCAGCTCTGTCTCGGCGCGGGGCGCGCGGCATTGCTCCAGTTCGCCCAGCACCTTCTGCTGCCACTCGGCGGAATCCCGTCCTTCGTGCAGGCGGGCGAGAGCCTCCAGCCCGATGGCGGCGACCCTGCTCAGGTCAGCCGACAGCTCCTCGATCTCCCAAAGGATCGGCGAAGCCTTGATGACCGGCAGCAGCCGCTCATGGTTTCCCTGCCAGAGCCGCAGGTGCAGCTCCACCTCGGCGCGTGTCTGGGGGTCGCGGCTCTGCAGGAAAGAGCGCACCGCCTCCCTGAAGTGGCGCGCCACTGGGGCATCTGGCCTGGCGGCGTCGACCACACGGGTGAGGGGCGAGAAAGAGGTGTAGGCGCGGCGCCGGCCGCGTTCGTAGCCTTTCACCGGTTCCAGCACCTCCACCAGGGTGCGCAACGGGCCGACTTGCTGGCAGCCGCTGAGGCGACGAAGCATCGCCTCGAAGTTCCTCTCATGGGTGAGGCCATGTTCTTCCAGAAGCAGACTGATGACCTCCAGGCGCCGGTACATGTCAGCGACGTCGTTGACCTGGCGGGGTGACCAGAGCCTCTCGGCAATCGCGGCTGTGCGCGGCCAGATGCGCGAATCCACATTCTCCGCAGTGACGAACTCTGACCACATGGTGGCCTCGCCGCCCACGATGAACGCCTGCTGTTCTTGGGTCAGAGGAGTGTCCTCGGGAAGCGGGTCGTTGCCATAGTGAAAATCGGTTGGCTGGATGAGGTCGATGTAGTAACCGTTGGACAGGATGCTCATGTAGCCGCGTTGCGCCGATTGGATCGTGGCTTCCCGACCACGCCAGGAGTGGATGACGATGTTGGTGGGCAGTTCGGGATGAAAAATCTCGTCCCAGCCCACCATCTTTTTGCCATAGCGGGAGAGGATGCCCAGCACGCGCCGGTTGAAGTATGCCTGCAGGGCGTGGTTATCGGCGATCTTGTGCTTGCGCATGAATTGCTGGATGGCCGGGTTGGCATCCCATTGCCGGCCGTTGTTCTCGTCCCCGCCGATGTGCACGTATTCGTCCGGGAACAGGGCGCACATCTCCTTGAAGAATTTCTCCACGAACCTGTAGGTCTGCTCGCGAGTCGGGTCCATGGTCGGGTCCATGATGCCCCAGCGCCGCTCGATTGCGTAAGGGCCTGGGGCACTGGCCAACTCCGGATAGCCCACAAACCAGCTCGTGGCGTGTCCCGGCATGTCGAATTCGGGCACCACGCGAATGCCCCGCTCGGCGGCATAGGCGATGACCTCTCTGATTTGGGCCTGCGTGTAGTAGAGGCCATCGGAGCCGAGCTGGTGCAGCTTGGGGAATGTGTGGCACTCCACGCGGAAGCCCTGATCCTCGGTCAGGTGCCAGTGCAGCACGTTGAGCTTCACGGCAGCCATGCCGTCGAGGTTGCGTTTGATCACCTCCACCGGCATAAAGTGGCGGCAAGCGTCGATGAGCAGGCCGCGCCAGGAGAAGCGCGGGCGGTCGTTGATGGTCACCGCCGGGAAGTAGTAGCCGCACCCGTCCGCAGCCAAGAGCTGGAGCAGGGTCTCGATGCCGCGCACCACACCGATGTCGGTTTCCGCCTCCAGGCGGATGCCGCCGGGCTCTAGCTGGAGGACGTACGACTCGTCCTCGCCCAGGCGGAGCTGGCCGGCACGTTTGCAGCTAATGGTCAGCGAGCCAGCCTCGGGCGCGTTCTCGGGGGAGAGGACTGTCTGCGAAAAGAAGAGCCCTGTGCGGGCAGCCAGGCGTTGCAAGGCGCGGGTGGCCGCGGCATAGGCGCGCAGCCCGCTCCCGGCCTGGAGACCAATGGTAAAATCCTGCTCAAGCCGGAATGAACCTTCGCCGGAGGTCAGCTCAGCCGGCCAAGGCATGAGATTGAGTTGCGTCATCGCTTCCTCCGCATGCAAAGCATACGTGCACCAGGCAAGGCAGACAACGACAACGGCGACAGCTCTCATGGCACCTCTCCGTTACGATTCGTTGCTTCGGCACATATCGGTGTACGCTTCCGGTCGTCGGTCTGGCAGGAAGTGGCGTGCCGCGTGGCAGGTGGCGACCTCCGCCACGTCGATGTCCACGAGCAGGAGGTGATCGCGCCCTGCCGGCGCTTGCGCGACTATCCTGCCGTCCGGAGCAGTGACGAACGACTTGCCCTCAAAAGTGAGGGAACCCTCGTTGCCTACGCGATTGCACAGCGCGGCGAAGTAGCCGTTTTGGAACGAAGCCACCTGGAGCTCCGCCTCGAACAGGCCAGCTGGCCACTCGCCGACTGTTCCGGCCTGGGGTACAACTACCAGCTCGGCCTCCTGCAGGCGGAGCAGGCGCATGTACTCCGGGAAGTGCCGGTCGTAGCAGATGGCCACGCCCAGGCGTCCCACCTGCGTCGTGTGCACTATGGGAGTCGGCGGGCCGGGAGCATAGTAGCCCTTTTCGTGGAAGCCTGGCCCCTCGTAGATGTGCACCATGCGCGTCACGCCGCAGAGCCGGCCGTCGGCATCGATGACCGGCGAGGCGTCGAAGGTGTGCGCGCCGCGCCGCTCGAAAAGATTGAGCACCACGACCAGCTTGTGTTGCGCAGCAAGCTTGCTGAAGAGCTCCGTTGTCGGCCCCGGAATCGGTTCTGCCAGCGCCTGCAGGTTGTCGCCAGCAGGGCACCGCGGGTAAAAGGGCGTCAGGCCGAGCTCGGCAAAGGCGACGAGGCGCGCGCCCTGTTGCGCCGCCTGCTCCACGGCCGCAATCGCACGCCGCAGATTGTCGCCGAGGTCATCTGTGGCGTGCTGTTGAACCAAAGCCAATCTGAGGGGGGCAGTCATCTTCTCTCTGGTGTATTGTCCGCTTTTCTCCGCTACAGCCGTACGGCAGCCTGGACCTTGGCCACGGAGCGCGCAAGCGCATCGTGCTCGACAGTGAGGCGAATGGCCCCCTTGGGGCAAAGCTCAACGCAGCGGCCGCAGCCTCGACAGGCCTCGCTGATAACCGCTTTGCCGTTCCGTTGGCTGATGGCGCCCACGAAGCAGACTCCGTCCGTGCACGCCCCACAGGCATCGCACGCCTCGCTGACCTCCACCGCCACGCCCGGCATGCGGGCAAAGCGGGCAGAGACGTGCGGCGCCAACATCGGCAGCATGCGGTAAAGGCAACAGCAGGGGCAGCAGTTGCACACGGTCAGCAGCTCCTCGCCAGGGTGCACGCCAAGCCAGAGGGCATCCAGGCGGTTGCGGCCAATGAGGTGCACCAGGCGGGCCTGATGACAGCGCTCCACGTGCGCATGCGCCTCTGCGGCAGTCACCAACCTGCCCAGACGCGGATTGATCTGCAGCACCGGCTTGCCCATGAACAGGCAACCCAGTTCGATGGGGTAGTCCTTGCAGTGCGCTGCCGCGCGGCAGATGCAAAAGTTCATTACCCAGTGATACTGGGCGACGTCTATGAAGTGGTGCACCACCTGCGCCGGCAGCACCGTCTGCTCCGGCACCGGCACGCTCTGGTGCACCTGGATGACCCGCTGCCGGGGGAGGAAGATGATGTCGTCACCAGCGAAAAGCAAGCGGTCAAACAGACGGCCAATGCCCGGCAGACGCGAGAGCCTCGCCAGCCGGAAGCGCTGCGTGAACCCGCGCTTGAGGAGCTCCACAAACCAGATCGGTCGCGCCATAGTCAGGGCTCAGGATCTGCTCACTTCTCAGAAGAGCTTGTGGAGGTTGCGCAGGGTGGCCGCCCAGTGGGCGCTGCGCACAAACCGCCCGTTGCGCAGCAGCCGGAAGAGCGGGGCGACCTTTTGCCAGGGGCGGGAGGCAAACAGCAGCGGCACCGCCTCCTTGGCCAGGGTGCGCACGTCTTCGTCATACGGGAACCACCAGGGCGCGTCTGGCTTCTTGCCGGCCTCAAAACTGGCATATTTGACCCGCACCATCTCCAAAAGACCCCAGCTGGCCCGCGTTCGCCCGATGCCACTCCTCTTGAAGCCGCCCCAGGGTGCACTCGGCTCGCCCCAGGTCACCGTGCTCTCGTTGATCATCACCGTGCCGGCCTCAAGTTCGCGCATCAGTCGCTGCGCCGTTCTCTTGCTGCGCGTCCAGCCGTAGGCGGAGAGGCCGTAGGGGCTGTCGTTAGCTAAGCGGATGGCTTCGTCTATGGAAGCGACCACCATGATGGGCAGCACCGGCCCGAACGTCTCCTCGGTCATCACTGCCATGGAGTGCTTGACATTGGTCAGCACCGTCGGCGCATAGAAAAAGCCGGTGCTCCCCAGGCGCGTGCCACCCACCAGCACTTTGGCACCTTTGCGCAGCGCATCCTCCACGTGCGCCGTCACCGTGGCCAACTGCTGCGCGGTGGTCAAGGGCCCGATGTCGGTCTCTGGCCGCAGCGGGTCTCCGACCCGCAGCCTGCGCACCCTTTCCACGCAGGCGGCGATGAATTGCTCGGCAATGGGCCGCTCCACATACACGCGCTCGATTGAGGCGCACACCTGGCCGGTGGTGAACATCGCGCCCCAGACGATGCCATTCGCCGCCCGCTCGAGGTCCGCATCGGCTGCAACCACCGCCGGGTCCTTGCTGCCAAGTTCCAGCAAGACCGGGGTGACCTGGTCGGCGGCGTTCTTCATGACCTTTGCCCCCACGCGCGTGCTCCCGGTGAAGACGATTTTGCGCACTGCCGGATGCGAGGTAAGGGCCGGCGCCACTTGGTCGGTGGTGAAAACCGTGGCATATGCCGTGGCCGGGAACCCCGCCTGGTTCAACAACTCATCGATCTTTTGCCCGGTGAGGATGCTGTTGGGCGCAGGTTTGTAAACGACTGTGTTGCCAGTGACCAAGGCGGCGGCAATCTCCGGGAGCGGCACAGAGAAGGGGTAGTTCCAGGGCGCAATGACCGCGACCACGCCATAGGGCGCAAAGCGGTAGCTGCTGCGTTTGTGCGCCAGCAGGATGAGTTCGTGAGGGACGTGCCGTTCGCGCAACAGGCGTGGCGCTTGGCGGGTCAAATAGCGCAGCGCCGCCAGCACCGGCAACACTTCGGCGATCAGCCCCTCGCAGACCGGCTTGCCCTGCTCCATGGCGATGATACGCGCAATACTCTCGCGCTGCTCGGTGATGAGACGAATAAGCCTGCGGCAGGCTGCCAGCCGTTGCTCGACAGGTACGTCGCGCCAGGCAGGAAAGGCTCGCGCTACCTGCTCGATGGTGCGACACAGCTCATTTCGGGAAAGAGGAGGTACCTGTGCCAGTACTTCGCCGGTTGTCGGGTTGATGGAGGTCAACATGCGCTCGAGCCCTGTAATCAGTCGTTCGTGAGTTTCACTCCCACGCCTCGGGGCGTGGTGGCACATGATGCATGATGTACTCTGCCAGTGCCGTAATCGTCAGACTGGGATTCACGCCGAGATTCGCCGGCATGATGGAGCCATCGGTGACGTAGAGGTTCTCATAGCCGAACACGCGGCCGTATTTGTCCACCACCCCATCCTCTGGCCCTTTGCCCATGGTGCAGCCGCCTAAGATGTGCGCCGAAAGCGGCACGTTGAGCATCACCTCGGTCACTGCGCTGGCCGGGATGCCGTTTATGCGCTTGGCAATGCGCCGCGCCGCCTGGTTGGCCGCCGGAATGTAGGTGGGCGTGGGCCGATCGGTGGACTCGGAGGTGAGGAACCAGCCGAGAGGCCACCACCACTTGCGGCGCATGACCAGCCGAATGCGGTTGTCGATGGTCTGCATCACCAGCAGAATGAGCACACGGCGCGCCCAGCCGAACGGCCAGTGCACGCGCACCCAGGCAAGGGGATGACGCAGGCAGTTGAGGATGTGGTGCAGTGGCCGGCCTAAGCGCGAGCCGCCGTCGGTGCACAAAGTGGAGAGCCAGAACATGGCGCCGGAGCCGTCCGGGTAGCGCACCGGCTCGATATGCGTGATGTCGTCCACAAAAAGGCTGGAGCCGATGGCGATTCCCTCGCACAGGCGCATGGGCCGCGCGGTGGTGCGCGCCCCGACAATGACCTCGCTGTTGGTGCGGGCGCCGTTGCCGAGCTGGCCGGAGATGTTTGGCAAGCCGCCAGTGCGCTTGCTTGTCCACAGCAACCGGAAAGTGCCCAGCGCGCCGGCTGCGCAGACCACTCCTCGCGCGGTAAACGTCTGTCGCCGGCCCCACCAGCCCAACGAGGACCTGGTCTCCACGGCATACCCACCCTCGGCCAAAGCACGAATTCTTGTTGCCGTCGTGAGGGGCAAGATGCGCATGCCAAGTCGCTCGGCTAAGTAGAGGTAGTTGCGGTCCAGGGAGTTCTTCCCTCCCGCCTTGCAGCCAACCATGCAGCGCGCCTTGGCGTCACAACCGGCGCGCGGCGGACCCAAGCCGCCGAAATAGGGGTCGGGCACGGTCAACCCCGGCTCCCCAAAAAAAATGCCTACCTGCGCCGGTCGAAGGTGCTCTTCGCGGCCGATCTCCCCTGCGTAGTCACGCAGCAGCTGATCGCTTTGCCAGAGACGCGGGGGCACCGTCACCCCTAACATGCGTTTTGCCTCCGCGTAAAAGGGCGCCAGGGTTGCTTTCCAGTCAGGGTCCAGCTCTGCCCAGTGCGGGTCGCGAAAGAAGCTGTCAGGCGGCTCAAACAGGACGGCGCAATAGACCAGGCTCCCTCCGCCTACACCTGCGCCGCTCAGCACCAGGACGTTGCGCAGGAGCGTCAACCGCTGGATGCCGGTGAAGAACAGGCGCGGCATGTAGAGCCATCTCCACAGCTGCCAGTTGGTGCTGGCATAGTCCTCGGCGCGAAAGCGCTGGCCGCTTTCGAGCACCAGAACCCGGTAGCCTTTCTCGGCCAGGCGCAGCGCAGCGACGCTGCCGCCGAATCCTGAACCGATGACGACAAAGTCTGCGTCGTAGGTCACGGCAACTCCTGCCAAAATCGTCGGCTCCCATTTTCGCCGTGCAATATACGAAATCTCTGCAGAAAATCAAACATTTTCTGCGGGGGCCCAGGTTACCTCGGAAGCTTGGGGGATGCCTGCGGCGAGTTTGGCTCCCTCCTTGCCCATCCCTGATGCACAGTTCGCTTGGAACCTGTCTCTGCCGGTCGGGCACGGTCCCTCATCGGGGGCTGAAAGCTACGCAGAGAGGAGATACCATGGCGTGCGCTGGTAGGCGAATACAAGTGGCCCTGCAGGAAGGCGGCTACCAGGTGACCAGGAGACAACAGGTCTTGGCGATTTAAGGGAAAAATGGGTGGATGAATTGTGGAGAATCGTAGAAAGGGGTTGTCTGCCCTGCAGAAGAAGGGCGCGCAGCTGCCCGGGGAGGTCTGGGCGAGGAGATACTTCGGGGTGGCAAAGGGATGAGGCGCTTTGGGCTCCGGTTGGTGATGGTGAGGAGAACCGGCGGGCCTCAACCAGATCGCATGGGAACTTGTCTCTACCTGGCCCACCGTGCGCAGGTGGCCGAGCAGCCATGAACAGCAAGGGCTGGCCGGCGCCGCACCGCATCCATAAGACCTCACAGGAACTTGACGAGCACGTGATTGCCTCGGGCCGGAGAAAGGGAAGCAGCTATGCGATCTTCCGAATCGCCACCGACTACGCGCATCGTCTCCCAGCGTGATTTGGTGCGGAAAAGCAAAGAAGAAGGGGGATAGGCAGTTGCAGGAGGTGACGAGGGATTTGCGCCCCCTTTACCACAACCGGATGGATGCCAAGGAGCTCGGTGACATGTGCGAGTGCCGCTGCAGATGAGGAGAGTCGGGCGGCTGCCTTGCCGGTTTGCGCGCCGCTAGGTGCGCACCGGTGGTGAACGGGGTGCCTGCCGCCCAAAGAAGGACGACACCGCGACAACTCTGTGCATCCCCTGCTGAGTCAGCTTCACGCCTGCGAGGGTAGGGCGCAGTGCAGCGACGATGCACACACATGACGGCTCAAGATTCGTCGTGTATGGGCGCGGGGAGCGCAAGAGGAGCTCGAAAGGGCCCGGGGTTCGTGAGGGTGTGGCACCGTTGCATGCCGCCGTGGGCGACCACCTCACAGAGCGCGCCGCAAGTGCTTCATCGGCTTGTGGGGAACGAATTCCATAGCGGAGAAGACTGTAGACACACAGCAAAGTTTACAGCCGAGGCTTATGCCCCTTCCCTCGCCCTTAGGAAAGGGAATCGCTACTGCGGGAGACACCGGATCTACCATGGTTTCAAGCACCCTTCGATCGTTCTGGATAACCATATCCAGCGACTCATACAGAAAGGTTTCGCTGGAAGATGGCGAGGCAAACAAGATGAACTTTCCACGCGGTCGGGAAAAAATGAATTTTTTTCTTGACATTTTGGCCTTGGGACGTTAAATCACGAGTGCAAAACCTTGGCCTTGCAAGGCTAAGGCGCCCGAGAGAGCGGGAGTGATGATTGATAGTCTCGGAGTGCAAGGGCACAGCTACTCTCTTTAGTGGGGAAGGGATGGGTCTGTGCCTTTTGTGTTTTTTCCGGCAAGTAGCATCGTCTTTGCGCCGCAGAAGTGGTGCACGGAGGCGGGAGGTGTGCGTGCGGCGGGGTGGGAGCCCAGGACAGACCCCGCGCACGCGCCGCAACTAAACCCTTTACAGGAGGGAGCTATGAGAGGGAGCATAGTTATGGCGCTAGTGGTAGCTTTGCTACTACTACCTTGCCTCGTCCACGCCCAATCAGTCACTGGCAAGATTGACGGGGTGGTCAAGGATAGGGCCTCTGGCCGGCCCATTCCTGGGGTCAGCGTAATCGTCAAGGGCACGGCACGCGGTGCCTCCACTGGCGCGGATGGTTACTACTTCATCCTGAACGTGCAGCCAGGAACCTACACGCTGGTGGCCTCAATGATTGGCTACCGGACGGTGCACAAGGAGGGGGTGCAGGTGGTGGTCGAGCAGACCACGCGCATCAACTTTGAATTGGAAGAGACGGTGCTGGAGGGAGAGGAGGTGGTGGTGACGGCCGAGCGCCCGCTCATCGAGCGCGACGTGACCTCGAAGGTTTCCACTATTACC
This sequence comes from candidate division KSB1 bacterium, assembly GCA_024655945.1. Lineage (NCBI taxonomy): Bacteria > Pseudomonadati > Candidatus Zhuqueibacterota bacterium. The sequence goes on along the minus strand of JANLFK010000006.1, from coordinate 26,875 downwards.
TACGAGGACATCAAGAACTTGCCTGCCGAGGACATGACCAGGGTACTGGCGTTGCAGTCGAATGTCACTGTCCTGACCAATACGCCGTACAGCAAGTCGGGCTACGACCTGCGCGGCATCGAGGACATTCGTATGCGCGGCGGGCGCAACAACGAGCTGGCCTTAGTCATTGACGGCATGAAGGTGGGGAACCCGCTGTTTGGCGGCTTCGCCACGCGGGTCAACAATAACGCCATCAACCAGATGACGGTGGCTGCCGGCGGGTTTAGCCCTGAATACGGCAATGCCCTGTCCGGGGTCATCAACCTGTCCACGCGCGAGGGGGGGTCAGTCTTCTCGGGGCAGCTCGAGTATAGCACTTCCATGCCGTTTGGCATCAAGGCGTTGGCGCCTGCTGAGGGGCGGGCGCGCAATTACCAAGACGTGGTGGCCAGTTTCAGTGGCCCGGTGCCCTTCACCAAGACCGTGTCCTTCTTCTTCTCTGGCGAGGCCAGTGTGCGGGCTGGCACGGTGCTCAAGTTTGACGACATCATTTGGGACGACTATCGTGGAGATCTTCCCTCGTCGAAGGAGTTGTTCAAAGACTTCTTCGAAGACGGCAAGATGGACCTGATCACTTCTGCGCAACTGCAGAGCGTCAAGACCAAAGGGCCAGTGTACGGGGCTGTGCGCTGGATTAACCCCATTGATATCTGGAAAGGGTGGAAAGGGTTGGGGTGGGATAACTCGTTTGACTACTTGGGTAAGTTGACCTGGCGCATCAGTCCCAACCTCAAGCTGGCGCTGAGCGCTTCCCAGTCGGGCGGCTACAGTCAGGCCAACGTGTTCCACGCGGGCTACTACTACTACCTGCCTGACGACTGGTTCGGCGGTTGGTACAACGTGGATCAGAGCCCAGTGGACAACCGGGAGAGCATCGACCGGTTGTTGGTGTGCAGCGACTGTGGCGCGCGCATCTTTTTGCGCGGGGCCAAGTACGACGACGGCCGCTTTGTTGCCCCTGGTGAACCAACGCCTGAGGTCTGTCCTGTCTGTGGGAGCACCAACTTTGAGATCTGGCATCGGAACCGCTCAGGCATGGGCGCCCGCCAGGTACGCATCCAGCGCAGCAACAGACAGAGCCTGGCGTTGAGCCACACGTTGAGCCCCTCCACCTTCTACACCTTCAGGTTTCAGCGCTTCTTCCAGTCCCGCCGCTCGCGCATTCTCAATGACTACAGCCACCCCTACGCCACCGTCATGGGGTTGACGAATTATTGGGCGCCGGACTGGGATAACATTCTGGCCAAGGAGCAATACGCTCACTACAATACCTACGGGGTCCTCGACCCCTGGGAGGACTACTTCCGCATCCGCTACGACAACAACTACTTTGAGGGTGACTCCAGCGTCACTTATGACCTGCGGTTGGACTTTACCAGCCAGGTGACCAGGCACCATCAGCTCAAGTTCGGGGGCCAGTTCGTGTACATGGACGTGCACCGGCACGACGACCAAGGGACCTCAGGGCCCTCGGCGTACCCGACCATCTACCGCATGCTTCCCAAGGAGGGTGCGCTCTACATCTTGGACAAGATCGAGTATGGCAGCGTTGTCATCAATGTCGGGGGCAGGCTGGACTACGCCAACGCCGGTGGTGAGATGTGGGCCGATCCCCTGGATCCCCTGGGCGAGCAGGACCCAACCCAACCCGGCTTTGAATACAATGGGTGGGTGAAGGCCAAGAAAAAGTTCAAGTTCAGCCCCCGCATCGGCATGGCCTATCCGCTTACCGACAAGTCGGTGGTGCACTTTAACTTTGGCCATTTCTACCAGGCGCCCAACTACCGCGACCTCTATCGCGCCTCCGGGGCCATCCGCGAAGTGAGCATGATGCGGGGCAACATCATTGGCAACCCGAGCTTGGAGCCGGAGAAAGCTATCCAGTACGAGATCGGCTTCCAGCAGCAGATCGGCGACCTGTACGGGCTCAATGCGACCTTGTGGACCAAGGAGACCACAAACCAGGTGGGCTCTATCACGGTGCCTGCCTATTCGGACCCAGGGCACGATAATCCGTACACCTACTATGTGTTTGTTAACAACAACTTCGGTTCGGCCAAGGGCATGGACATCACCCTGCGCAAACGTTACAGCCACTACTTCTCGGGGACCGTCAACTATACGTGGTCGCGGGCGATGGTGCTGAAGCCCACCTCCTGGGACGGCTACTGGGACGGGGACACCAAGCAGACCATGCCCAAGCGGGAGAGCATCGCCTCGTGGGATCAGCCGCACAGCATTCGGGTGCATATCGACTTTAGTATCCCCTCTCGTAGCGGGCCGCGCCTTTTGGGCAAGCGGCTGCTCTCCAATTTCGGGGTCAGCCTCGTCTACTTTGGCGAGAGCGGGCGCGTCTATACCCCCTACATGGGCGACGAAGGTTACTTGGAGAAAGAGAACTCTGCCCGTTGGCCGTTCTGGCACCAGTTTGACCTGCGGGCTTACAAGAACGTGAAGGCATTCGGGTTGACCTACTCGTTCTTCGTGCAGGTGCGCAACCTGTTCGACCGCCTCAACGTGCTGGAGGGCTACGAGCGTACCGGCTCGGCAACTGATCCCGGTGGCGCCTATGGTACTTACAGCGCCACCAGAATGGATGGCATCACCATCAACAATTTTGGCCCGCGCCGCTTGATCAACTTTGGCGTGCGACTGATGATGTAGCACCGGGCGCAACAAGCAAGCGACTGAAACGCGAGGAGAGCACGCATGCGACCGACACGCAAGCTAAGTATTGTTGTAGTACTGGCGCTGCTGGCAGGCGCCACGCTGGCGCAACAGAGGGACTGGTCCCCCGAGCATAAGAGCTTTCCAGCCGACCTGAGGAAGCATGCCAGTAACTTCGATCGCGGCATCGCCTTCATGGACGCTGGCAAAATGCAGGTCAACGGGGTGGAAAACTATGGCATGATCGGCAGCCGCGGCTTCCCTTATTGCAAGCACGGCTTCTGGGGGGAGCTGCGCTGGATCATCCCCTTCTTGGCTGTGCCACCGCAGCCGTGGGCGACCGACATCGTCACTGAAGATGGCCGCCATTTTGACCGCAGCCAATACTACAACTGCATCGAGAGCATCTCCATGTACTTTGGTACTGGCGGCCAGGGTTTAACCTACACCGACTGGGAGGCGCAGGACTACTCCAAGACGCGCCTCATGGGCGACGACACATGGTCCGATATTCCGCTTATCGCCACCAGCACCAGGCCTAACTCCTGGCCGCAGGGCTACTACGACAAAAACCCCACCTCGCCCACCTTCAGGCAGTTTATCGCAACCCCAGGCGAGCGCCACTGGCCAGGGCATTGGGCCATAGATCCCGACCCCACTTCACCCACCTACGGCCAGGAGGTTCCTGGCCGCTTTGTCTCCGACAAGGATATCTATTTCGTCATGGACGACAAGTGGAACGGCATCCGCAAGGGCGATGAGGTCAACGTTGGCTATCCCATCGGCTTTGACATGGAAGTAAGCGGCTATTGTTACGCGACAAGGGCCTACGAGGATATTGTCTTTTTTAACTACCACCTCATCTATCGCGATGACATCACTGATCCCAGCCGCCAACATTACAATGGGCCGATCGATGGGCTCTATTTTGGGTTCATTATTGACCCTGACCTCCCGGGGCGCGACCCTCAGGGCTACACCATGGACCCTTGGGCGGAGGACGACTATTGCATCGCCGACACTGCCCGCGGCATCTTTTTGATGTTCGACAAAGACGGCTGGGACCGCGATGCTGATGACATCAACTCCGAGGGTCCCGTGTCGGCGTACGCCATCGCCTTTCTCAAGACACCTCGCGACATCGGCCTCACGGGGTTCCACTTCTATGAACAGGAGACCTTCGATGCCGAACCATGTGGTCGCAAGATGGAGGAGATCATCTATGCAATGGCCAGCGGCAAGAAGGAGATCCTTACCCCGCAAGACCAGCAGAAGTATTTCCACGGGCCTGACCCCAACTTCGACGACCTGCAGCTGTTGCGGGAGTGGCAGGAGAGCTACCCGGTGGGGAGCCGTCCCGACGTGCACTTCCTGATGTCTTCCGGCCCGTTCAGCATCGCCCCTGGCGACACCTTGCCGTTGCACTTTTGCATCGTCGGTGGTTTTGATAACCCTGGGCCGCTGGATGCCGATGGGTTTCCCACCAACCCTTACGAGGTACGTTTCGCGGACGTGCTCAACAACTTTGCCAAAGCTATGGAACTGTACAACAACAAGTTCCAGGGCACCGGTCCCCCGAAGACTCCCACGCTGTACGCTGTCGGCACCAACGTGCTGGACGAGAACGGCCTCCCGCTCGTCTACACCGGTGATAACAAGGTTACTCTCTACTGGGACGACGCCGCGGAAAAATCCGTCGACATCCTCACCAAGGAAAGAGACTTTGAGGGGTACAAAATCTACAAGGCCTACTTCGACCGGGACCTGGACTATGTCGACTGGGGACAAGAGGTTTATGAGATCACCGACAAGGGCACGCCCGGTGCGGTTCTCACCTATGTGCCGGTCTTCCAGTGTGATCTGGTCGACGAGTATGAGGGGGTAGATCCGTTCCAGCCCTGGTTTTATGTGGGCAACAATAGTGGCATCGTCCACACCTGGACTGACAACAACGTGGTACCCGGTATTCGCTACCGCTACTGCATCACCGCCTATGACCACTGGTACGCGGACAGGGAGTTCAACTGCAATGAGACGGCGCGGGGCAATTCGTCCCGTGACCTCAACGTGGTCGATGTCATCCCTGGCGTGAGGCCTGTGGGCTATGTCGGGGCGCAGGTGGACACAGTGTTCCTGCGCTTGGCAGGCACGGGTACTGGCCCCATTGCCCTCAAGGTGATCGACGATGACGCGGTGCTTGGGCATACGTACACCTTGCAGATCGCCGACACCCTGGGCCGCCTTGCCTACAGCGTGTATGACGAGGACGAGCGGCGCTACAGGGTGAGCGATTGCACTAACATCGGCAATGAGAGTAGCGGCATCGAACCGGAAGCTGCACCTATCTTCGACGGGGTGGGGCTGAAGATCATCAACCACGACGTAGTCGAGCTCCTCCATGCCGGGTGGGCAAATGTGGTGGGCGACACCAGCACCTGGACATTCCGGCTGGTAGGGGCAAGCAAACGGCAGCCCTCCGATTACGAGATCCGCTTCTTGGGGCCGAACGCTGATACTAACGTCGTGGGGACCAAGACGGTCCCGTTTCAGATCTGGAACGTGAGCATGGATCCCCCCAAGCAGGTGGATATCTTCATCACCCCCACCACGGGTAGTTTTGCCAGTGGCGACCAGATCAAATTGTGGGAGCGACTGACCCCTGGCTCCACTACCCGCACCTTTACCTGGGTTTTTGAGTGGACGTGGAAACCCGACACCCAATGGGTAGGTGGGCAGCCAGTAGTCAACCCGATGGGCAAAGAGCCCATGCCAGGCAGTGTCTTCCGGGTGACCACCAAGAAGCCCTTTGTCAGGGATAGGTTTCGTTTTCGTACCTACTCGCCTACCACTCGCGCCATCACTGCAGACGACCTGGCCCACATTAGGGTGGTGCCAAACCCCTACGTCGTGTACTCCAAGACCGAGCTGTACACCGGCTCGGCGCAGTGGGAACAGCGGGAGGTGCGTTTTACCCATTTGCCACCGCAGTGTACCATCAACATCTACACCCTCACGGGCGACCATGTGCGGGAGATTGTGCACAACATGCCTACCTATGGAGAGGCACGGTGGGACCTGTTGACCAAAGAGAACCTTGAGGTGTCATACGGGATCTACATCTGGGTGGTGAAGACACCAAATGGCAACACCAAGATCGGGAAGTTGGCTGTTGTCAAGTGAATGAGGCAAAGGAGACCGAGGATATGAGAAAGACGATTGTTCTCCTACTTGCAGCGACGATTGTCGCTCCGGCGCCAGTCTTTGCCCAGGGAGAGGTGCACAAGGTGGGTACCACGGCGGCCAACTTCCTCAACCTCGAGGTGGGGGCGCGGGCAGTGGCCCTGGCGGGCGCCTTCACTGCCCTGGCCAACGATGCCTCGGCCCTGAAGTGGAACCCGGCCGGGCTGTCGTTCTTCGACCGTCTGACCGTCACCTATCACAACGTCAACCTCTATGCGGATATCTCGCACCAGTTCGTGGGGGTGGTGATTCCCACGGGTGGCAACAACGTCTTCGGCGTCGCCCTTGACTATGTGGATTTGGGTAAGATCGAGAAGACCACCGTGGAAAGCCCTGACGGTACCGGCCTTTTCTTCTCCAGCTACAACATGGCCGTCAGTCTGAGTTACTCTCGCATGCTCACCGACCGCGTCACCTTTGGTGTGACCGGGCGCTACGTGCACGAGCAGATCTGGCAAGAGAAGGCCGATGGCTACTGTGGGGATCTGGGGCTGTTATTCAGCCCAGGGCTCAGCGGCCTACGCGTGGGCATGAGCATCACCAATTTCGGCCCGAACATGGCCATGGATGAAGGCCCGCTCCAGACCTTCTCCTATGAGCCGCGCCCAGATCAACCCGGCGTCGGCAACCGTAACCTGGATGCCAAGTTCATGGTAGATGACTACCCTATGCCGGTCAGTTTCCAAATGGGTGTCGCGCTGGATCTGGTGGGATCGAAGGCCTTCGTGGTCAAGAGCTCTGCCAATCGCCTCACGTGGGTGTTCGAGGTGAACGACGCGTTCGACAACCCAATGCGCGCCAAGTACGGCCTCGAATACGAGTGGCGCAACATCCTGGCCCTGCGCGCGGGTTACAAGCAGAAGTACGACCTGGCCACTTTTTCGTTCGGTGGCGGATTGCGCCTGCCGGTGTCGGGCATGAACGTACGCTTCGACTATGCCCTTGCCGACTATGGCGACCTGGACAGCATCCATGTCACCTCGGTAGAGATCGGCTTCTGATGGCCCGGTGGCCAACGGCGGCTTCCTCTCTTGGCCACCCCACAGCGTCTGACGGCGTGCCCGCAAGACAAGCAACCAAGGAAGAAAGAGAACAAGACCCGGTTGCCGCCGTTAGCGGAACAATCACACTTTGGCAGGAAGAGACTATGCGGCGCATGGTAAGAGCGGCATTGGTGTTTGGGTTGGCGTTGCTGGTAGCATGCGCAGGAGGCATGGCTTCCCTCCAGGAACCGGTGGAGGGGAAACACCTCCTCATCGGCTCTGTGATTTTCGAAAACAGTGGCTACCAGAACAGGAACGACGTCTACTTTGCCAACGTGGAGGTGGCCGTCATTGGGTACTCCCAGGAGGACGGCAAGGAGAAGTTGTTCGGCAAATGGGTGGTGGCTGATGAGAACGGTTACTTCTTCATTCCTAACGTGCCGGACGGCAAGTACGCGCTCAAAGGTTTGCGAGTGAACATGCCTGGTGTGGCGTTCCTCACCATTGCCAACGAATTCCGCAGCACAGTGAGCAACTATGAGATACAGCCGACGGAGACCGTGGCCTTTAGCGGTACCTTTTTCGACATTGGCCCCGAGAATAGGATCGTGAACCTGAAGCATAACTATTTCACCTTGTTCTCCAATCGGGAGATCCGCCACGGTGCCTACGATAGGATTTCCGCTTTCACGGCTTCCAATGGGCAGGAGATTGAACGGCCGCCCATCTTCCAATACTTCCTGGAGAAGTTCCCGCACACGGGGTGGCGACCATTCCTGGAAGCAGAGCTGGCGAGGGTGCGGTAGCGTGGTAGGTTTGTGGGCGCTGGCTTTTGCGGTGGTAGGTTGGGCAGTTGCACCCGCTGCCCAGCAAGGGGCGCTTCGTTTCAATTGCGACTGGGCGGCCTTCAAAGAGCTGCGCAGCGCAGGTGCGACCTACCAGGAGGTGTATCTGGGCATTCCTCATGGGCGGCTGCGCTTCAGCGCCACCGAGGGGGGGTGGTTGGCCGGCTACTCCGTGCGGGCGCGCCTCCTGACTCGCGCTGGGCAGGCTGTTGGGGAACGCACCTGGCAGAGCGTGGTGCGCGCTGACTCGCTGCAGGACAGCCAACGACAGACATCCCTGGAGGTGGTCGGCTTCGTGGTGCATGAGGATTCGCTCCTCTTGGACGTCGAGGTAGAGGACCTGAATTCGGGCATGCGTGGCTCACTGCAGACCTGGGTGCAGGTGCCCACCTTTGCTGACTCTGGTCTGCAGATGAGCGAGGTGGAGTTGGCAGGCTCCATCGAGCGTGCAGCTGCTGACAATCGGTTCGTGAAAAGTGGTTTTCAAGTCCTTCCCAACCCTACGCGCATCTATGGCATCGACTCGCCTTTCTTGTATTTCTACTGCGAACTGTACAATCTGGTGGCGGGGCAGAGCTGCCTGCGCCAGTGGTCGGTTGTAGACGGCCAAGGCAACCCCGTGCACTCGGGGCAGAGGAGCATGCGGCCGCGCGCCCCCACCGCGGTGTGGGCGGAAAAGATCAACCTCTTAGGGGTGGCCTCTGGGCGGTATCTGCTGCGGCTGGCCGTGACCGATAGCACCAGCGGCGCCACTGTGCAACGGGAGACCCCTTTTTGGTTCAGCAATCCCGCCGTGGTCAGCTCGCCTAGCCAGCTGGACGAGCAGCAAGCAGCCCAGGCCCGTGCCCAACTTACCTACTTGGTGAGCGACCAGGAGCTGCGCCTGTTTGACCAGCTGGATGCGCAGGGCAAGGCCAGGTACGTCGCCTCCTTTTGGGCGGCCTTTTCGCCCCAGTTCCGGTCGGAACATCTGCGCCGCTTTGACGCTGCGAACCGGTTGTTCGGCTCGCCGACCACTCCGGGTTGGCAGTCCGACCGCGGGCGGGTCTACATCATGTATGGGCCCCCGGACGAAATAGAGCGGGAGCCGGCCAGCGTCGATACGCGCGCCTACGAGATCTGGATCTACGAGAACCTCAAGAGCCAGGGGCGAGTGGAGTTTGTCTTCTGTGACTATGGCGTTTACGGCAACCATCGTCTCGTGCACTGTACGCTCAAGAGTGGGGAGCGGTTGGAGATTTACAATCCTGACTGGCGCGAGGAGATAAGGATTGCCCGCTGAGCAGGACAAAGGGCACGGGACACGCGGCGAGGCTAAGCCTCCGACGACCTGGCGGCAGAGGCTGGCCCTCATGGTGTCCGGGCTGTTCCTCCTGGGGCTTGCCGAAGGAGTACTCCGCCTGGCAGGTATGGGCAACCGAGCCAGGCGCCTCGACCCTTTTGTCGGCTTTGAAAGGGTTTATCCGTTATGGGTCGAGAGCAAAGCAGGGGACGGGCGGCTGATGATGGCCACCGCCCCCAACAAGCTGCCCTTCTTCAATCATCAGGAATTCTCCGCAAAGAAAGCCCCCGGCACGGTCCGCATCTTTTGCTTCGGTGGCTCAACCACCTACGGTCGCCCTTACAGAGGCGAGACCGCTTTTCCCAGATGGCTTGCGATCAACCTCCAGCTACAGGATCCCGATCACCGCTACGAAGTCATCAACGCCGGTGGCATCTCCTACGCCAGCTATCGCGTTGCCCACCTGGTAGAGGAGGCATTGCGCTACGAGCCGGACGTGTTCGTGCTATACTGCGGCCACAACGAGTTTCTGGAGGCGCGCACCTATGATGCACTCCTACGCCAGCCTCCCGTGGTGCGGAAAGCGAGGCTGCTCATGGACAGGTCAGCCCTCTATGCTGCCTTGCGCCCCGTAGTTACGGCCGTGCAAAGGAGAGTCCTCGGCCAAGGGGAGGAGAAGCCCCCGCTGAAGGATGAGGTCAGTGCCATCCTTGATGCCAGTGCCGGCCTGGAGCGCTACTCGCGGCAGACTCTGCAGCGCGAGCAAACTTATGCCCACTATCGTTACAACCTGGAGCGCATGGTGGCGCTCGCCCGCCAGCATCACGTCAAGATGCTGCTGGCAACGCTGCCCACAAACCTCAAAGACTTTTCCCCTTTCAAATCTGAACACCGCGAGCCGTGGAGCCAAGAACAACAGGAGTGGTGGGATGAACACTTTCGCGCTGGCATCATTGCCGGGGCTCGCGGGGGGTACGAACAGGCACTGGCTGCCTACCAACAATGCTACCAGCTCGATGATCAGTACGCGGAATTGGCCTACCGCATTGGTTGCTGTCTGCACAGGCTGGGGCACTTTGACCTGGCCAAGCAGTATTTACTGCTGGCCAGGGAGTTGGATGTCTGCCCGCTGCGAGCACCTGGGGAGATTAACCGGATCATCCGGGATGTAGCCTCCCGCTATGGGCTCGCACTGGTCGATGTGGAGGAGGAGTTTGCACGCCGTTCGCCCCAGGGGGTGATGGACTCTTCTTTGTTGCTGGACCACGTGCATCCGACGGTGCGCGGCCATCAGCTTATCGCCGAGCTGCTGGTCCAGCAGATGCAACGCCTGGGGTGGGTGCCCGCCGCCAGGGCAGTGACCGACCATGAGCGCCTGGCTGCCTATGAACGGGTGATGCACGCGCTGCCCCCTGACTACTACCTGGAAGGCACGCTCAACCTGGCCAAAGTCCTCGGCTGGGCCGGCAAAGAGGAGGAAAAGTTGGCGCTCCTGCGCCGCCACCAGCAACAGCTCCAGGGCCACGCCGAATTTCACTACATGATGGGCAATAGCATGCTGCGCCGTGGAGAGGTGGCAGAGGCGACGAGGGAGTTCCGTCGCTGCATCGAACTGAGTCCCTCCTTTGCCAACGCCTACACCAATCTTGGCATGGCGTTAGAGCAGAGCGGCGATGCCGAGGGGGCGCGCGCCCAGTACCTCAAGGCCTTGAGCCTGGCCCCCCAGGACTATGTGGCGCAGGCGAACCTCGGACGGCTGGCCTATTTGCGTGGCGACAATAGGGCCGCTATTGCCGCCTTCCGCAAGGCGATTGCCCTTAACGGTGAGTACGCGGACGCGTACTCGGGCTTGGGTGTGGTCTATCACCACCAAGGGTATCGGGAGCAAGCAGTGGTTCAGCTCCAGAAGGCGCTGCAGAAAAACCCTGGCTATGCGGAAGCATATTACAACTTGGGGCTCATCTACTTAGAGGAGGGAAGACTGCAGCAGGCCATGGAAGCATTCCGACGCGCCATCGCCTGTGACCCCTTGTATGCGGATGCGCACTGCAGCCTGGGAGTATGCTTCTATCAGATGCAGGACTTACCCCATGCCGTGAGCGCCCTGCAGACCGCCTTGCGCCTCAACCCGCGCCTGGGCAAAGCCCACAACAATCTTGCCGTGGCCTACTATACCATGGGCGATCTGCGGCGCGCCTGGGATCATGTCAGGGCGGCGCAGCAAGTCCACTACGATGTCGACCCTGCTTTCCTCGAGTTGCTGAGGACAGAAGGGCACAGGGGGGTTCAGGGGGGCCAGGGCAGCCATCCAACTCCTTAGCCAGAAAGGAGGTGAGAGAGCGGCAGAAGGAGTGTGTAACAGGATTCTCTCCTCAGGAAGGGTGCGTGGTGCGTGCAACGGAGCTGTGTCTCACGATATTGTGGAGGACAACATGCGCAAAGCGACGATTCTCCTTACGGCGGTGCTCCTGTTGGTAGGGGCAGGCGTGAGCTGGGGGCAGAGGTGTCCTATCTCTGGCGTGACGCCCGTGCTGGTTGCCACCAGCCCGTCCGGGGGGCCGAGTTTCAACTCCTGCTATCGCGGAGGCAACGAGGTCATCTACTATGAGCCGTCAACCGGAAACTTAATCGCGACATGGTACTGGGCCTACGGCTCATCCGATCCAGACCCCCGGAGGATCACCGCGGCTATTTCCACCGATGGTGGCCAGACGTGGACCCTCCATGAGAGCATCAATCTGGGTGTGGGTGCGGTGATGAATGCCTACTACCCCACTTTGAAAGGGAACGCCTCAACCCCGATCATCGTCTACCGCAATGTTTCCACGGCCAACACGACGCTCATGAAGGGCCAACCGACGCTGGCCATGGACTTGCTCGGCTGGAACATGGGGGGATGGGCAAATAGCTTCATCGATCAGACTGCTTCTGCAGAGGACATCCTGGATATGCGTTATTACAGCATCGCGATAGCGCCTGATAACCCGCAGCTGTGGTTGGTGGGAGCCTATCACCATCCCGGGACCACTTCGGCGCCTCAGGCGCCCGGTGAGTACTTGTTGGTCTATCGCTCCGAGGACGGCGGCGCCACCTGGAGTCCGCCCATCCGATGGGCTTCGGCGGTGCCTGCAGACGTGGGCAAGCCAAACTACGTCATCGACCTGTCCACTTCTTCCACTTTGGTGGAATTGGGCGCCAACAACAAGGCATATGCGGCGGGACTTGGGCAGTATTATTCGGATGACGACCTGTGGCGTGTGATCTACTCCACCTCCACCGATGGAGGCGCTACCTGGTCGTCGCCGGCTCTTATTCCAGGCGCCGACTTTCTGGACTTTGGCAACGGCCGTCTAGGGCGGAACATTACCTCTCTCTTAGATGGGGCAGGTAACTTTCACGTCTTTGCTATCGGCGCCGACACCTCTGAGGGGACCCCAGAACAGGTGTGTGCCTGGGATTTTCGCTACGACGGCTCGGTGTGGAACATTAGCCGCTTCGTGTACCCGCAGGTCATCCCGGAGGGTATCGTAGCGCTCAACCCGAAGAACTCGGCGTGGCCGATGAACAATGCCGCCCTTGGCCCGGACGGGACCTTATACTACTCCTACGTCGATGTTGTTGACACCACAGGCGCTGCCGGCGACCAGTACAAGTACAAGTACAAGATGTTCGTCATGGTCTCCGGTGACCAGGGCAGCACTTGGAACGGGCCGGTGGCGGTGGTGGAGAACTGGAGCGGCCGCGGCCACCCCAACGGCATGGCCAAGAACGCCAGCGACAAGTTGCACATCATTTTCCGCGAGTACGTCGGCGGAGTGGACTCGCTGTACTATGTGGGTGCGCCCACCTCCGAGGTCAAGGCGCGCAGCGCCGTCAGCCTGCCGCGTAGTGAAGTACCGAAGTCTTTTGCCCTATACCAGAACTTCCCCAATCCTTTCAACCCGACTACCTCGATCAGGTTTGACCTTAAGGAGCAAGCGCACGTCACTCTCACCGTCCACAACGAGAGGGGCCAAGAGGTTGCCAGACTCGTCGACCGGGTCGAGCCTGCCGGGATGAAGGGTGTAGTGTGGGATGCCCGTGGGTTGCCTTCCGGCGTCTACTTCTGCACCCTGCGTGCTGGCGACTTTGTAGCCACGCGCAAGATGACTCTTGTGCGGTAGCAGCCAGCAGGAGGTGACCGCAGGAGCTTCTGCTGGCCCAGCCGGGGGCTGCCCGCTGTATGTCACTCGCGGGGCCGAGGTCAGGCAAGGATGTGGCCCGTACGCAACGTGAGGGCTGCGTCCTTGCCTGTTTTTTTGCCACGGCAGCGGAATGGCTCCCGAGTGGCACGGCATCTGTACCCTGCGCCTTTGGAGCTGCAACAGAGCCAGGCCAATGGGGGTGACATGCCGGCTTGGCAAGGGCAAATAGGGGCTTGCGCAGTTGCGCAAACTTTCGTACATTGGCACAGGACTGAGGAGGCGTAAGATGAAGCGTACGAGTCATCGGCTGTCCCTCATCGCTGCGACCCTCATGGTTGCGGGCGCATGCATAGCCGGGCAAAGCCAAAGGTTGCTGGTGAGGGTGCCGATCCCGGAGCGGGCATCCCTTCAGCGCTTGCAGGACCTGGACCTGGACTTTGCCTACCAAGGTCTCAAGGACTATGTGGACCTGGTGGTGGATGAGCAACAACTGGGGATCCTCAAGGAAAGGGGTTTCACCTACCAACTGCTGCCAACCATTGATCGTGCGCGCCTGTTCGACCCAGCCTACCACACCTACGAACACATGGTAGCTTATCTGGACTCTCTGCACCGAGAGTACCCAGAGATTACGGCCGTGCATCAAATAGGTGCCAGCCAGCAATTGCACATCCCTATCTACGCCACAAAAATCTCCGATAATGCCGCGCTCGATGAAGACGAGTTCACCGTCCTCTATGATGGTATGCACCATGCCCGCGAGCCGTTGGGCATGGAGTGCTGTTTGCTTCTTGTCCGGCATCTGTTGGAAAACTATGGCAAGGATCCCCTCGTTACCACGGCGGTCAACGAGCTGGAAATCTGGGTTGTCCCCATTCTGAATCCTGAGGGCTACAAGTACATCGTGGATAACGATCTGGGTAGCCCCTGGTGGCGAAAGAACCAGCGGGACAATAACGGCAATGGCCGTTTTGACGTCACCTTCGACGGCGTAGATCTAAATCGCAACTACGACTACCGCTGGTCAGAGGGTGGTTCTGGTGACATGACGAGCTGGACGTACCGAGGTCCGGCCCCTTTCTCGGAAGCGGAGACGCAAGCCAAGCGCGATCTGGTCTTGCGGGAGCGCTTCCTCTGCTCCATCTCCTACCATAGCTACGCTGAAGAAATCTACTATGCGCGTGGTGTATACGGCTCCACCATACCGGAGACGCCCTTGTTGGACGCGTTTGCCGCGGCAGTCGCCAATCGCATCCCCCGCCTGGGGGGAGGTTTTTACGAGCCGGGGGGACGCACAAATGCCACCAACCAGAGCTACCCGTGGGCATTTGCGGTGGCAGGGGTCTACGAGCTTCTCATCGAAACTGGGACGGAGTTTATTCCCCCCGGGCCGGTGGCGCGCCGGGTGGCTGCAGACAACTTGGCCGGGGCATTGTACCTGCTGGAGAAAACGGTAGCTGGTCCGGGCGTGTACGGACACGTACGGGATGCAGAGACGGGCGCGCCTGTGGCCGCAGAGGTCAGCATCCTTGAGTACGACCGCCCAGGGATGACACCCCGTAGGGCTGAGGCGCGCTACGGCCGCTTCCACCGTTTTGCCGCACCGGGTGTCTACACCCTTCGCGCTTGGGCCCCCGGGTTCCTGCCCGTCACCGAGCACGTGACGGTGGCCAGCGACGGGTGGAGCTTGCTGGACATCGCGCTGCCGCCCGCTGCTCTGCCTAGCATCAGCGCAATAGTAGTGGACGACGATAGCTTAGGGGCGAGCGCAGGCAACGGCAACGGGAGGGTTGAGGCGGGAGAGACCATCGAATTGCGCATCCCCCTGCGCAATGCGGGCAGGAGCCCGGCGGAGAATCTCACCGCGACCCTGGTGGCCCGACATGCCAACGGTACGGTGCTCAAGGGGACAGTCTCGTACGGAGTCCTCCCCGTGGATTCTACCGTTTCGCCGGAGGAGAGTTTTGTGCTGCGGGTGTTCTACCGCACCCCCCATGGCTTTCAGCTCCCCCTGCAGCTTCAGATCAGAGGCGCGGGCGGATTGAGCCTTGACCTCGACTTTTCCCTGGAGATCCAGGCTCCCTTGCTTCACTACGCGCGCGTGGTGGTGGCGGACAGTCTGGCCAACGACAATGGCGCACTGGAACCAGGGGAGGAGGTTGCTCTCAAAGTAGTGGTAGCAAACCACGGCGGCATGACCGCCACCCAGGTACGCGGCACCCTTACATGTGCGAGTGAGTGGGTGAGATTGCCCGTTGCCATGGATACGGTAGAGGCCATTGAGCCCGGCCAAGAGGGGGTCTTTCTGTTTAGGGCTGAGCTGCCAGCTGCGGCGCCAGCGGCGCATGTGGCCCACTTCCGCCTGACGTTGGTTAGCGCAGAAAAGTACACGGCCATAGAGTCCTTCCGCTACGCCTGTGTAGCAGGTTTTTTCGACGACTTGGAGGTGGCCGACAGCCGCTGGTGGCATGAGGTGCGGGGCAACCCATCCAATCTGCAGGACGACTGGCAGTGGGGAACTCCCCAAGGAAAGGCGAGCGGGCAAGACCCCCGCTCAGCCTACTCGGGTCAATATTGCTGGGGCAACGACTTGGGAGGCGAAGGTTGGGACGGATCCTACCAAGCCAATGTCAACTGCTACCTGAACTCCCCAACGATCGACTGCAGCCGCTACCAGAAGGTGGGGCTACGTTTCATGCGATGGCTCAATGTGCGCGCCGGGGACGTTGCTACCGTCTTGGTGAATGACCAGGTGGTCTGGACAAGTCCTCCAGAAGGGCTCTTTGACCGCAGCTGGACGGTCCAGCTTGTGGACATTTCGGCCATTGCGGACGGCAATCCCCAGGTGGTGGTCTCTTTTGGACTCACATCCAACGGCGACAACCTCGTGGCGGGCGGTTGGAACATCGATGATGTCTTGGTCAAAGATGGGTTGGCAACATCGCTTACAGTAAGTGGCGGTCAGGAAGCTCCTGACTCCTACCGCCTCTATCCGTGTTACCCCAATCCTTTCAATGGCCAAACCGAAATCGCCTATTCGTTGCCGCGGCCTGCAGTGGTGAAGATGACGGTGGTGAACCTGCTCGGGCAGGAGGTGTGTACCCTCCTGCAAGGCAGGCAGCCTTCAGGCCGCGGAGCCGTGCGTTGGGATGGCAAGGATGGACGTGGAAGGGAACTAGCCAGCGGGGTATACTTCATCCTGTTGGAGGTTCACGACCAACAAGGCCAGGAACTTGCGCGTTTCATGCGGAAGGTGACGATAGTGCGGTGATCAGCCGATTCCCGGTGCAGGTCAGCCAGGTGGCGAAGGCGCGGTCCAGCCAGGGTGGAGCTTGTCAAGCCTGAGCACCTGAGGGCGAAGATGCCGGCACCTGGAGTTCCGCGGCATCGCAGAGGAGGCCCTGCGCCACAATGGACTCACGACATCTTGCTGCTTGCGACGCGGCAACAGACGCACGGGACCTGTCAATGGGCAGGACAAGCCCGTGGTCAGGTGTGGTGGTGAGGATGAGGATGCGCATCACCATCGTGGTGGGCATAGTGCTGGCAGGGGTCATGGCGATGGCCCCAGCTGAAGGGCCATGGGAGGAGTTGCCTGAACATCAGCTGGAGGAGTGCACCATCGGCGTGGCCTCTGCCCGGGCTACTGCTGACGGGCGCCCCATGGTGTGGAAGACCCGAGACGCCGGCCAGGTGAACAACGAAGTGGTGTGGGTTACCGGCTCTTTGTACCGCTTCGTGGCCGTGGTGAGCGCTGGCTCCACCACTCCGTGGATGGGCGTGAACGAGAGGGGCTTTGCCATCCTCAACTCTCTGTCGAGCGACCTTCCAACCGCTGCCACCGGTCCCAGCAATGCTACCCTGATGAAGGACGCATTAGGCAGTTGCGCGTCGGTGGCAGAGTTCCAGGCCCTTCTTGACCGCACCAACCTTACCGGGCGCACCACCCAGGCAAACTTTGCCGTCATTGACAGCACCGGGGCTGCGGCCATTTTTGAGACCGCCGGCACGCAGTACTGGAAGTACGACGCCAACGACTCTTCAGTCGCCTCTCAGGGTTATGTGTTGCGCACCAACTTTGCCCTCCACGGTGGTGGTAGCAGTGGCATTGAGCGCTACCGGCGAACCACTAAGCTGATTGCGGATTTTTGGGCCGGGGACACGCTTGGCTATCGCAGCATCCTTCGTACGCAAATGCGTGACTTTTCTGACGCCAACAGCAATCCCGTGCCAGTACCCTTCCCTGCACGCTGGCAGAGCAACAGACCGTTTGGCTATATCTACTGCTACCTCAGCATCTGCCGCTCCACTTCGGTATCGGCGGCCGTCATCCAGGGTGTGCGGCCGGGCGAGCCGGCGCGTCTGAGCACGATGTGGGCCATGCTGGGTCAGCCGGCCGGTGCGGTTGCTGTGCCCTATTGGCCGGTGGGTAACACGCCTGCCGCCGCCAATGGCGAAGTGACCGCCCCCTTGTGTGATGCCGCCCTGGCCATCAAGAGTCTCCTGTTCGACTATGCGGAGAACAGCAACTACATCGACTCCTACAAACTTCGGGATGGCAAGGGAGGCGGATTTTGGTACACGCTCTTCCCCGCAGAGGATGCTATTTTCGCTAGGGCCGAAAGTCTCATGGTGCTGTGGCGTGCCAATCCCGTGCCGCCGCAGGTCATGCTGCAGGCTGAGGCGGACTTGGCGAGACGGGCGCTCGCTGTTCTCCGCCAGGCTTACGACGCCTACATAACCAGCGTGCCCGCTCCACAAGTTAGCTCGGGTGCGCCTACCTGTGTCCTTAGCCAGCCCTACCCGAATCCCTGCAACACCTCGGCCTCTCTAGTGCTTCACCTGCCCGAGCCGAAGCAGGCCTGGGTGGCGGTGTACAACGCGAGAGGGGAACAGGTTGCCGTGCTCTGCGATGGACAGGTGCTCTCAGGCAAGCATCTTCTGACCTGGGACGGACGGGACCATGCAGGCAGGCCACTGCCCAGTGGAGTCTATTTTGTGCAGGCCCGCACCTCCCACCGGCAGCAGACGCGCCGGTGCGTCCTGGTGCGCTGAAAAGGAGGAGGTGAACACCATGCACGGCCAACCGACTCCAGGGACAACCGCCTTCTGGCTCGCCGCAGGCTTCCTCAGCGGCTCGCTCATGTTCTCCTACTGGTTGGGGCGGCTGGGGGGCCAGGATGTGCGCAAGGTCGGCGACGGCAACCCCGGAGCGGCCAACGCCATCAAGGCGGCAGGCCTGGCCATCGGGCTGGCAGGAGGCCTCTTGGACTTTCTCAAAGGCGCACTCCCCGTGGCCTTGGCTACCTGGCCGCTGTCAGCGCCTGAGGCCTCGCCTTGGGGATGGTTTCTGCCGCTCATCGCCATGGCGCCGGTGCTGGGCCACATCTTCTCGCCGTGGCTGGCAGGTCGCGGCGGCAAGGGGATCGCCGTTACTTTCGGCGTGTGGGCAGGGCTCACCGCCTGGCAGGTCCCCTGCATTCTCGGCGGTGCATGCGCAGTGGCCAAGTTCCTGCTCCGTCTGCCGGACGCCTGGGTGGTGGCTTCGGCCATGGCCGGCGTGACGCTGTTCGTTGCTGTGCGCTTCGGTGCCGGGCCTCTGTTGGGGACTGCCACGCTGAATCTTGCCCTGCTCATCTTCACCCACCGGCGGGAATTGTGCGCGCACAGGAGCAGGGTGTGAGTCCGATCGTCGACTCGTGGCGCATTCTGCTCTTTGTGGCAGTGCAGCTTGCTATCGCTGCACTGAATCTGCGGGCAGTGCCCCTTCTCTCCAGGTTTCGGCCCTCTTCCCCGCAGCCGCGCGTATCTATTCTGGTTCCGGCGCGTAACGAGCAGGGGAGCATTGCTGCATGCGTCTCGTCGCTGGTCGCGCAATCCTACCCGGATTTTGAGGTGCTCGTCTTGGACGATGACTCTGCAGATGGCACAGCGGCGGTGGTGCGCGACACAGGGGGGACGCCCGTCCGCCTGGTGCACGGTCAGCCCTTGCCGGAGGGGTGGAATGGCAAGCCGTGGGCCTGTCACCAGCTTGCGGCAACTGCTACCGGCGAGCTCCTCTTTTTCACCGACGCCGATACGCGGCATCAGCCCGAAACCCTCGCTCGGGCAGTGGCCGCCTTGCAGAGCACAAAGGCAGACTTGCTTACGGCCATCACCGGCCTGGAGATAGGCAGCGTAGGAGAGCTCGTCACCGTCCCGTTTCCGGCCTGGAGCATCCTCACCCTGCTGCCGGTGCCCCTTGCCTATTGGCTGCGCAAGAACCGCGCCTTGGTGGCGGCCAATGGCAAGTTCTTGCTCATGCGGCGTGAGGCATACGAGCAGGTGGGCGGACACGCCGCCGTCCGCGACCACGCCACCGAGGACATGGAACTGGCAAGGCACATCAAGAAAGCCGGCCTACGATGGCGGCTGGTCAACGCCACCGACCTCGTCACCGCTCGCATGTACCGCGGCTGGTGCGAGGCGAGACGAGGGTTCGCCAAGAACTACTTCGCTCTGTTCAACTACCGCCTGCTGGTGGCGCTCTTCGTCTGGTCATGGCTGATGCTCATCGCGTGGCACCCGCTGGTCACCGTCCTCTCCGGCATGATGAGGACGAGTCTCCCCGGCTCCAGCGTTGCCGCACTTGTGACTGTCGGCCTGAACTGCCTCCTGTGGCTCCTGGTCGCAACGGCCACCGGCATGCCCAAGCGGCTGTGCTGTCTTTACCCCGTGGTCATTACTGCCTCGGTATTGATCGGCCTGGAAGCCATAGTCCGTGCTCTGGCCGGCAAGGCGACCTGGAAAGACCGGACGCTGGTGCGAAGAAAGGTGCGGCTGCTGTGAGCAGGGTGGTACGAGTGGCGGCGCAGCAGGCGAGTGCTTATGCTGGGTTCCCGCCCAGCAGTTGACATGAGAAATCGAACTTCAGGTGTCGCACATGGAAAGACGGAATCGTGGAGGTGGCTTTTTGAGAAGTCGCAAAGGGATGCTGTTTCTTGCTGCTCTGCTTGGGCTGAGCGCACCAGGGGCACTTGCGTCGTACCCGGACCAGCAGTTTGTTCTGGAAGGGGCCGACTCACTCTTGGCCGGGGCGACCAGCATCGTGAACATTGTGCGCAGCCCGGACGGGCGAGCGATCCAGTTAGCCGATGGCTCCTTGAGCGGAAGCATCATCTTGCAGGTGCAGAGCGCACCCTTCCCGTTCGACATCGGCCTCCCCTCATGGAATGGCTCGGCGCCTGGCGACAGCGGCGGCTTCCGCGTGCTCATCCGCGTGCCCTACGGGACTGGGTGGTCGCCTTGGTTGGAAGTCGGCTACTGGAAGGCCAACCTCTGGCCGGGCACCAAGCCGACGACCTTCGCCGGTGGGCGGATTGACATCGACACCGTGGAGCTCTCCTTCTATGCCACGAGCTGGCAGTTCAAGATCGAGATGAAGCGCCTGGCTGCAAGCGTGCCTTCTCCCACGGTGCGGCTGCTGTCATTTGTGGCGAGCGACAGTCGCACGACGGCCGAGTTTGACCTGAGCGCTGCCCTTGCGGACCGGCCCCCGGCGATCTTCATTCCCACCACCTTCCTGGCGCAGTACAAGATTTCCAGCGAATTTGGCGGCAGAATCTGTTCGCCGACGACTGTGGCCATGATCCTGCTGAGCTATGGGATTTCTGTTGATCCCCTCCCATTCGCCCTGGATACGTACGACCCCTACTGGGGAATCTTTGGCGTCTGGCCGCGCGTGGTGCAGAATGCCGCAGAGCACGGCCTGCGGGGCACAGTGGCGCGCATCCGCTCCTGGAGCCAGGCCTACGACGTGCTGGCCAAAGGCGGGCGCATCGGCATGTCGGTGGGACCGCCCCTGTACAGCGGACACCTGATGATGGTGGCGGGCTTTACCGCCAGCGGAGACCCCATCGTGCACGACCCGGCACGCAGCTCTGACGGCTATGCGCACGTGTTCAACAAGGCCGACCTGTCCAAGTCATGGTTCGAGAAAGGCGGTGTCGCCTACGTCTTTTCCGGCATCGACGTGCCCTCGACTGCTGTCTTGGCATGCGAGCAGGGCGCAAGCGGCGCGCCAGCAAGCTTTGTGTTCTATCCTGCCTACCCGAACCCCTTCCCCCTGAGCAGGGACAGGAGCGGCGTGACGCTCATGTTTGACTTGCCGGCGCCGGAGGTGGTGTCCGTCTCCGTGTACAATGCCGTGGGCCAGCTCGTGCAGCAGCTTGCCTCCCAGGAGTACGCCGCCGGCTTGCATGCCGTGCGCTGGCAACCTGACCAAGACGTGGGTCCTGGCGTGTACTTCCTGCGAGTGGCCGGAGCACGGCAGGTGGCCACCGGTCGCTGTGTGCTCATCAGATAGCGCGCCCTCGCGCCTGCTGCGGAGGCAGTTGCCCATCGGCCGTGGGGGTACAAACCCCTCGCCGCGCAGCCACTGCCGCCCGAGAGTTCCTGCCGGACCGCCCTTGGCGAGTGACGCGTCCTCGTGCCAGAGGCCGTGCTCTCCTCGCGGTGGAGGAGCTGTCTCGCCTGTCGTCACCTTCGTCGGGCGGCCTTCGCTGCAGCGGCACGTGCTCGGCGAGGACGAGCACGCTCAACGCGTGCGTCGCCAGCTTGTTCCAGAAGCGAGAACCCCCGGGAGTGCTGCGGCCTTGATGCGTTGCCACTCCCTGCCATTGGCGCGAGATGCGCCTCGGGCCCTTCGGCCGCCTGACGGCTGCCGCATATTTTGCTTGCTTTTGACGGGAGGATTTCGTAACATCCGAGCGTACAAGGGCCGGGCAGATGAGCCGAGGGAACGTCACGCTTGTGGTCGCGCCGCAGGTGGCAGGCTGGGTGAACCTGGCGGTGCTGCAATTGGCCGAGGTCGTGGTCGGCAACAGGTCAGCGGAGCTGGGGCAAGAGATGCAATCGCTGGCCGAGGAGCTGCGTACGCGCTTCCAAAACCCCGATGGTGCCTTGCCCGCGCTGCAGCCGGCCCGAGCGCTCTATCGGCGGATTGGATTGGATCCCACCAAGAACCGGCCGTCCTCAGAGGCCCTCTTGCGCCGCGTGCTCAAAGGGATGGATCTCTACCAAATCAACACGGTGGTCGATGCGTGCAACCTCTGCTGCCTGCGCTTTCTGCTGCCCATCGGGCTGTACGACGTGGCGACGATAAAAGGCCACGAGGTCGTTGCTCGCTTGGGCCTCGAAGGGGAGGGGTACGAAGGGATTGGCAAGGGCTGGGTCAACGCGCAAGGGAAGCTGGTCTTAGTCGATGCGGAGGGGCCGTTTGGCAATCCCTCTGCAGACTCGGCCCGCACCAGGATAACCGAGAACACCCAAGAAGTGCTGATGATGATTTTCGCCCCGGGCGGCTACTCGCCGGAGCACCTGGCAGAACACATGTCTTGTGCTGCGCACACTATGGCGCAGTATTGCAGGGCGCGGCTCAGCGGGTCGTGCATCGTGTGCTGAGCCTGCAAGCCCCTCTCAGGAAGGAGAGAAGGTGGTTCATCGGGCAATGGAGGTGACCGTGCGAAAGGGACTGGTCGTGCTGCTGCTCGCGGCGTGCGTAGTGGGACGGAGCGCCGCGGAAAACTATCTGCTCAACGGCGGGCAGGAGTCGAAGATTGCCTACCGGCTGTCGCAAAAAGTCGAGCCCGCACCAGGCACTAAGCTCCTCTTGCTGAGCTTTGTGGTGCCGGAAAGCTTCGCCTCGCCGACGTACAACCAGGCTGTCGCCGAGTTTTCGCTCACCTTTCAACCGGAGCCGTCTTCGCGGCAGGAGGAAGTCGATGCGCGCGGCAACCGCGTGGTGAAGGCGACCTGGTCAGGTGCCAGAGGCCTGGTGGAGGCGAACATTGCCATGGTGGCAGTGACCAAGGTCACGCTGCAGTCTTTGAAGACCCAGGCTCCGTTTCCTCTGACGGCTCTGCCCGCCGAGGTGGGGGTCTACCTCAAACCGAGTCCTCAGGTGCAGAGCGGCGACGCGGCCATTGCCGCCAAGGCACGCCAGCTCACCGTCGGTGCTCAAACCGAATTTGACGCCGTGCAGAAAATTCTCTCCTGGGTAGTGGACCACATGCAGTACGTAACGCCGCCCGTGCAGTACGACGCGCTCTATTCGTTCCAGAGCGGCAAGGGCAATTGCCAGAACTACTCGCACCTGGCTGCGGCCCTGCTGCGCGCGGTGGGGGTGCCGGTGCGCATCGTCAATGGCGTCACCCTCAAGCGCCCGTACGACGTGAAGTTGCCTGATGGCACGCTCACCATGCGCATGGGCCAGGGTAGGCACTCGTGGATCGAGGTGTTTTTCCCTGACCTGGGATGGGTGCCCTTTGACCCCCAGCAGACCGAGCTCTTTGTCAGCAACCGCTTCATCCGCATCGAAGTGGGCGTGGACAACGAGGAGACCATCAAGGATGGCCTGATTCGCTGGACGCAGTCACAAGGCGCAGAAGGGCAGCCGCAGTGCGAAGAGAGTATCGACGCGGACTTTGTCCAGGACCGCGTGGCGCTCAACGCCAAGAAGGAAGCGCACGGCCCGCGCAACATGCTCTTTCTTCCGGAAGTGTTGGCAGTGTTCAAGCCCTACGAGGCGCCGCCCCCACCGCCACCGCCGAAGGTCGTCCCCGAACAGGAGATGAAGCAGCTCCGCTACACGGTGCCATTTGTCTACGGCAACCTCAACTATCCGGAGGGCGTGGACTTTATGGCGGCGCGGGGGCCGGCAGTGGCGGGCGGCGAGAACGCCTTTGAGATGCGCAAGAATTTTCTTGTAGAGACGGCCGAGTACGTGACCACGCAGGCGGCGCAATACGCACAAATGTTCGTGCTCAGTAAGCCGCTCAGCCTGCGCAGCGTGGGCCTGGCGCTGCACCGCTTTGGCGGCGACGGCACCCTGTGGGTGGAGCTGTACAAGGACGACAACGCCAAACCAGGGGCTTACATTGCCACCAGCGAAATGCTCTCCGTGGGGCAGCTCTCCTTGCGTCCGGGCTACCGCTGGGTGGATTTCCCTTTCCAGGGGGACCCCATTCTGCTCTCGCCGGGACGGTACTGGATTGCTTTCGGCTTCACCGGCAGCCCGATTGTCAATTGGTTCTTCACCTACGGCAAGCCGGTTGGGCCCCCCGAAGGGACGCGCTACAAGACCATTTTTGACGAGGACTGGAGTCGCGCCCTCTCGTATGAGTTCAACTATCGCGTGCAGGGGATGACGACGCCGTGAAGGGAAAGCGGTGGGAGAAAAGAAACGGGCGAAGCAGGCTTGCTCCGCCCGTTTTTCGCTTGTGGGCCTTGCTCCCTACTTTTCCACTACCTTCACCAGGGTGCCGGCCGGCAGCACTTCTTCCAACTCCTTGCCGTTGAGGATCGCCATGGCGGAGAGCTTGTCATCCGCCACGCCAAAGTCCTTGAGGATCTGGCGCAAGGTAGCCTGGCGTGGCGCCTCCTTCACGCGCAGGATCGCTGGCTTGACGTTGATGCGCGCCGGATCGGTGAGCTCCCGGAACTGAGACATCGTGCTCTGCAACAGGCTCCTGTACTGCGCAAACCCGGCCTGAAGAGTGTAGCCGTGGAACACAAACACCGTGTTCCCCTTTTGGATGAAGTAAGAGAGCACCGCCAGGGCAGTCTCCCCCGAAACCAAGTTGGTCACCAGGCGGTGGGCGGCAAGGCCGTTGACCTGCAGCGAGGTGGACTCCACCACGGTGGCATTTGTCTCTTGCACAAATTTGTCCGCCGCCGCCTTGGGAGCGGGCTCCTTGGCCAGCATGAAGAGGATGACCGCGTCTTCCTGGGGCGAGACCATCTGCACTTGCGATGGCGTGTTGGCCACGTTCCAATTCTGCGGCACCGGGAACTGGAAGCGCATGGTCGGATGGTAGAACACCCCATCGGCTACGTACCCCTGCCGGGGATCCTCCCCGTAGACGATGCCATCCACGCTGCGCAGGTACCTTTCGCTGTTCACCTGGTAGTCGGCCGCGCCCACAGTCTTTTTCCACTGCGCTGCCAAGCTCTGGATGTTCTTGATGCGCGACGGCGGATTTGGGTGGGTGGAGAACCAGTCGGGCAGCCCCTGTGCGGAGCTGGGCTGCAAGCGCTCCAAGGTGACGAAGAAATTGGCCATGTGCGAGGCGTCACAGCCCGCCTTGGTGGAGTAGGTGACGCCCAACTCGTCGGCCTGGCGCTCGTCGTCGCGGCTGAACTTCAGGAAGAGCATGCCCACGCCGAACTCCACGTATGGGGCGTACTTGCGGAACTCCTTGGAAAGCTCCTTGCCGATCTCCAGGCCCAGGCCGGCTACCATTGCTTTGCTGTACTGCTTGGCAGTGTGGCGCGCGGTGATGTGGCCGATTTCGTGCCCCATGACCCCGGCCAACTCGGCTTCATTGTTGAGGTAGGCGAGAATGCCACGGGTGAGATAGACGTAGCCGCCGGGCACGGCGAAGGCGTTGATTACCGGCGAATCCAGCACTTTGAACGAGTAGGGCAGTTGCGGCCGGTGGCTGACCCTTGCCAGCCGCTGCCCAAGGTCGCCGACATACGCCTGAAGCTGCGGGTTTTCCAAAACCCCGTAGGTGGCAATGACCTCGGCATCGGTCTGTTTGCCGAGTTGGATCTCATCCGCCTCGGTGAGCAGCATGAAATCGCGCTTGCCGGTCACCGGGTTGACTGCACAGGAGAATAGGAGTGCCAGTGCCGCTGCCGTGCACGCGAGGCGGCCAACGTGACGCATGAGCGTACTCATCTTTCCTCCCGGTATTTGGTAAATGGTCTCTGTCGGTTTGCGCCAGAATATAGCACCCGGTGGGCAAATATGCAAGGCGATTTTGAGTCTGTTTTGTGGGGACCAGACAAAACCTTCCCACCTATGTGAGGCGATCGGTGAGGTGATCAGGGCTAGCTTCGAGCCATTCTGTCCCCGTGCGGTGGCATGGCTGCCATTGCGCCAGACTGAGGATCTGGTTGCACAATTGCCCCAACAACACGACGTTGGCGCATCCACTACCACGCACCACCCATGAGCCCAGGAACGTCACCGCCAACGCCCACACGACCACAGACACCTCCTGGGGTAGAAGCCTTGGTGGCAGAGGTGAAGCGAGGCTACCCCTTCGCCGGACAGCGCACCCTGCGCTGGCTGCTGCTGACCCGCCACCAGCGTCGTCTGTCGGCCACCACCATCAACCGCATCCTCCATGACTACCACCTGCTTGTCCCCCGCCAGAAACGCTGGCGGCACAAGGTCGACCTTTCTACCCTCAGGAAGACCTTCCGGGCCTTCCACCGCATGCAGATTGACGTCAAATACCTCAACGACATCGCCACCCTCTGGCCACTGATCTATCTGGGGAAACTGCCCAAGTAGCAGGACACTATCTGTGATGTGACCACCGCCACCACTTTCGTCGCCTTTGCCTACGAACTGAGGGTGGCCAACTCCATGCGCTTTGCCACTCTGGTGCTGGAACACCTCAGCCGCCATGGCATCAACCTCCACCAGCTCACCGTGCAAAGCGATTGGGGCACCGAGTTTGTCGGCCCCGCCAACGCCAAAAAGAACAGCCCCTTTGTGCAGCTGCTGGAACAGGTCTACGGCGTCACCCACCGCACCATCCCGGTAGCCACCCCACGCTGCAACGGCGTCGTGGAAAGCTT